>CAYMMC010000108.1:0-8784 GCA_964391125.1 uncultured Akkermansia sp. | reverse complement strand
TACACTTCATGATCTCGCGGTTTCCACGCTCGACGTGCCGTGGTTGCCCTCCTGACCTTCGACCCCCGCTCGGGAAACCGGGCGGGGGGATCTTTTTTGGGCAACCGCGTTCTCTGCGGCATCCAGATGAGCCGTCCCGACGTCCTCGCCGGGGGCGTCGCCGAGCCCGCCCCCGCACCTCCGCGCCCTGAGATCCATGTTCCGAAGACCCCGCAACGGCGCGAGCTTCCTGAAGCCATTCTCTGGACCTTCCTGCTCGGCGCATCGGAGTTGCACACCGGGAAAGTCCGGCGCATGGTGGAGGAGACCCTACCCGAGGGACCACAGGACGAATTCATGAGTCCCGTCCTGCGGATGGCGGAAAGAAGACCAGGATGGGACGACGGGAAGGAACCATCCCCCCGCCCCATGCATCTCTACCTCCACATCCCCTTCTGCCACCGCATCTGCCCCTACTGCGGCTTCTACAAGCACACCCGCGACTTCGTCGACGCCATCCTGGCCGAGGGGGAGCGGCTCGCTCCGCGAGACTTCGCCCCCGCGACGGTCTACTTCGGCGGCGGCACGCCCAGCCTCCTCAGCCCCGCGCTGCTGCGGCGGCTCATGCGCGGCCTGGCCGAGCGCTTCGACCTCTCCGGCGTCGCCGAATGGACCGTCGAGGCGAACCCCGCCACCTTCGATCTGGAAAAGGCGGCGCTGATGCGTTCGCTCGGCGCCGACCGCATCAGCCTCGGCGTCCAGTCCTTCCAGGCCGACACGCTCGCCACCCTGGGGCGCGACCACACGCCGGACGAGGCCGTCGCCGCCTTCTCCATCCTTCGCGAGGCGGGATTCGGGAAACTCAGCCTCGACCTCATGTTCTCCATCCCGGGACAGGACCTCGCCTCCTGGCGGGCCGACCTGGAGCAGGCCGTCGAGCTCGCCCCGGAGCACGTCTCCGCCTACAACCTCACCTACGAAGAGGACACCGAGTTCCTGACAAAGCACCGCCGGGGGGAGCTCGACGCCGACGAGGATCGCGACGCGACCCTCTTCCACGAAGCGATCGACCGCTTCGAGGCGGCCGGCTACCTGCACTACGAGATCTCGAACTACGCCCGTCCCGGCTTCGAGTCCCGGCACAACCGCGCCTACTGGAGCGGCGCCGACTACCTCGGGCTCGGGCCCGGCGCCGTCTCGACCGTGGCCGGGATGCGCTGGAAGACCCTGCCCGACACCGCCGCCTACGTCCGCGCGGTCCGCTCCGGGATCGACGTCCGGGTCGAGATCGAGGCGCTGTCCGAGGAGGACCGCCGCCTCGAGGCGGTCGCGATGCGGCTGCGCACCCGCGAGGGCCTGCCCCTGGCGCTTCTTGCCTCGCTCGACCCGGTCGGGCCGCTCGTCGAACAGGGTCTGGTCGAGGAGCGGGACGGACGCCTCGTCCTGAGCCGAGCCGGCAAGGCCCTCGCCGACCCCATCGCGGGGATGCTGGCCTGAGGTGGGCGAGTGCCGCGCGGAGGACGTTCGCTGGGCCCTTGCTCAGGCTTGGCCGGCGATCGACTTCCCGGTCGAGAGCAGGTCGTCGCAGGCGAGGGCGACGCGCTCGGCCATCGCGGTCTCGGCGAGCTTGAGGTAGGCGCGGGGATCGTAGTGCTTCTTGCTGCCGATCTCGCCGTCGATCTTGAGGACGCCGTCGTAGTTCTTGAACATGAAGTCGGCGATGGGGCGGGTGAAGGCGTACTGGGTGTCGGTGTCGACGTTCATCTTCACGACGCCGTAGCCTAGGGTCTCGCGGATCTCCTCGAGGAGGGAGCCGGAGCCGCCGTGGAAGACGAGGTCGAACTCGGCCTCGCTCCCGTATTTGGCGACGACCGCCTCCTGGCCCTGCTTGAGGATTTCGGGCTTCAGCTTGACGGCGCCGGGCTTGTAGTGACCGTGGACGTTGCCGAAGGTCGCGGCGAAGGTGAAGCGACCGATGGAATGCAGCGACTCGTAGACGGCGAGCATGTCCTCGGGCGTGGTGTAAAGTTTGTCCTGGGGCGTGTCCTCGCCGCCGGCGGCCCCGTCCTCCTCGCCGCCGACGACGCCGGCTTCGACTTCGAGGACGATGCCGTTGTCGGCGCACTTCTTCAGGTATTCCCGCGAGATGGCCATGTTCTCGGCGAGGGGCAGCTCGGAGGCGTCGAGCATGTGGTTCTGGAAGAGGTTGCTCTCGCCCTTGGCGCGGCGGCGGGCGGTCTCCTCGATGAGGGGATCCAGGAAGGTCGGGGCGACCTGGGGACGGCAGTGGTCGGTGTTCAGGGCCACGAGGACGTCGTATTGGGCGGCGAGGCGGTGGGTCAGCTCGGCGAGGGCGATCACGCCGGTGACCATGTCCTTGTGGTTGAGCCCGGAGGCGAACTGGCCCGCCCCGGTGGAGAACTGGATGATCCCGTCGGACTTCTGGTCGGCGAAGGCCTTGAGGGCCGCGTTGATCGTGACGAGATTGCTGCAGTTGATCGCGGGGTAGGCGTATCCGCCCTGCTGGGCGGCGTCGAGCATGGCTTCGAATTGCTGGGGAGTGGCGACTGGCATAGTGGCGCTTCATACGGCTTTGCGCCTTGCTTTTCAAGAGGGGATTTGCACTCTCCCGCAGCGCGGGCAGATTGGGGCGGCGGTTCCGGATTTTCGTTGTCAAGAATCGGGGCCGGTTCTAATCTCAGCGCACGAATCGGATGTCGGAGTCCATCTTCACGAGGGAAGGCTGCATCAGGCCGGCGGTGCTCATCGCGGCCTATCGCGGCGGCATGTTTCCGATGGCGATGGACAACCGCGGCGAGATCGGCTGGTTCTCCC
This sequence comes from uncultured Akkermansia sp., assembly GCA_964391125.1. Taxonomy (GTDB): domain Bacteria; phylum Verrucomicrobiota; class Verrucomicrobiia; order Verrucomicrobiales; family DEV007; genus Arctic95D-9. Next base: position 5,970 of record CAYMMC010000108.1, on the reverse strand, counting down.
CGGATCCGCGCGGCATCCTGCCCCTGGACGAGTTCCACGTTCCCCACGGGCTGAAGCGGACTCTGCGGAAGAAGCCCTTCGAGATCCGGATCGACACGGCCTTCTCCGAGGTGATGGCGGGCTGCGCGGACCGGCGCACGACCTGGATCAGCAGGGAGATCGTGACCAGCTACGAGAAGCTCTTCGAGCTGGGCTACGCGCATTCGGTCGAGGCTTGGAAGGATGGAACGCTCCGCGGGGGGCTCTACGGCGTCTCCATCGGCGGGGCCTTCTTCGGCGAGTCGATGTTCAGCCGGGTCGCCGACGCCTCCAAGGTGGCCCTGGTCGCCCTGGTGGAGCGGCTGCGGCAGCGGAATTTCCAGCTTCTCGACACCCAATGGACGACGGACCACCTGAGCCGCTTCGGCTGCCGGGAGATTCCTCGCTACGAGTATCTGGACCTGCTGAACCGGGCGCTGCTGGTGACGACTTCGTTCCGCTGAGGGGCGGGGGAGGGGCGCGTTTCTCGGAGGCAGCGCCGGGGCTTGGGAACGCCCCGCTCCTTGGGTCAGATGACCCGGTCGTTCCCGCCGTCGACGGGGATCTGGGCGCCGGTGGTCTTGCCGAAGAGCGGGCCGGCCATGGCCGCGACCATGTCGCCGACGTCGCGCGACCTGATCTCGGTCTTGAGGAGGTTGCGGGTCTTGTACTCCTCGACGGTGAGGCCGTAGCGTTCGGCGGAGCGCTGCAGGTTCTCGGGCGTCCAGAGTTTGGTGTCGAAGACGGCGTCGGGGTGGACGATGTTGCAGCGCACGCCGTGGGGGGCCAGCTCCAGCGCGGCGACTCGGCAGAGCTGGGTGAGCCCGGCCTTGGCGCAGGAGTAGCTCGCCGCCCCGGCGCCGGGGGCGTTGACGTTGCGGGAGCCGACGAGGACGATGGAGGGATCGACGCCCTGCTTGAGGAAGGGGATGGCGTGTTTCAGCAGCTTCTGGTGGCTGGTCAGGTTCACGGACATGGACTTGTCCCAGTTCGACGGATCGAGCTCGTCGAGGTAGGCGCCGGCGGTGAAGATGCCGGCGTTGCTCACGAGGATGTCGAGGCCGCCGAACTGCCGCACGACGCTTTCGACGGCCTGCTGCACTTTGGCGTCGTCGGTGAGGTTGGCGACGATGCCGACGCCGCCGATCTTCGCCATCTGCGCCTCGATTTCGGGGCTGAGGTCGATGCCGACGACCTTGGCGCCCTGCTTGGCGAGCGATTCGGCGCAGGCGAAGCCGATGCCGGCGGCCGATCCGGTCACGATGGCGACCTTGCCCTGATGGGGCGGGGCCTGGCCGCCCGTCTTGAGCTTGGCCTGTTCGAGCTCCCAGTATTCGATCTCGAAGAGCTTGGCGGCGGGCAGGGGCTTCCATCCGCCGGCGAAGGCGGATTCGGCGAGCTGGATGGTGCGCCAGGTGTGGGTGGCGATGTCGCGGACGACGGCGGCCTCGGACTCGGTCGCGCCGAAGCTGACGACGCCGTGTCCCGGCCAGACGGCCCAGCGCGGATCGGGCGGGAGCATGGTCTCGTCCCGCCGGTGGGCCTCGAAGTACTTCCGGTAGTCGGCGGCGAACTTGGCGAGGGAACGGGCCGGGTCTGCGCCGACCACGGCGGGAATGCGCTTGGTGCGGATGGTGTGGTCGGGGGTGAGGGGACCGCGGGTGGCGAGCCTGGCGGCGTCGGGCCGCTTGGAGAAGCCGACCGCCTCGGGGGAGGCGTCGAGCGAGGCGATCACGGGCACTCCTCGCAATTTGGAGACGCCGCGCCGGATCGCGGCGAGGGCGAGAAGGTCTTCTTTGGCTTTCGCTTTGGGAAGGGAGAAGGATTTGCCGAGGCGCGAGGCGAGGAGCTGTTCGGCCTCGGTGACGAGCCGGATCATGAGCTCGTAGCTCTCGCGGGCGTCGTCGTGCATCGTGAAGATGCCGTGGTTCATCAGGACGAGTCCCTCGAGCCTCCGGGCGTCCACCTTCGCGAGCGCCTTGGCCACGGCCTTGGCGAGGTCGAAGCCGGGCATCACGTAGGGGATGATGGCGACGCGGTCTCCGTAGAGGTCCTCGACGACCTTGCGCCCCTCCTTGTGGTTCGTGATCGCGACGACGGCGTTCGCGTGGGTGTGGTCGACGAATTTCTGCGGGATCGTCGCGTGGAATATGGCCTCGATGCTCGGATTCGGGGAGCCGGGGTCGAGCATGGCGGCGCGCTGCTGCTTCACCATCTCCGCGTCGGAGAGGGCGTCGAGCCCGGCCATCTTCAGGAGCGCCTCCATCCGCACCGGGGCGAAGCCGGCGGCCTCGATGGTGGCGAGGTCCCAGCCCGATCCTTTCACGTGGAGGACGTCGACGGGATCGCCGAAGAAATCGCTCTCCCGCGTCTTCACCGAGGTGTTGCCGCCACCGTGGAGGACGAGCTCGGGATTCGCGCCGAGGAGACGCGAGGTGTAGACGCGCTGCTCCAGCGGAGTCTTGAATTTCCGGGCTTCTCCGTCGGACCAGAGGGATTTCATCTTGGGGAGCGGTTTGGCGGGTGGCGGCTCGGCGCTTCGGCGCCTCCGCCCCTTGGCTTGTCAGCCGTACACGTCGTCGGGATCGTAGGACTGCTCGGCGATCTCCTGGCCCAAGGCTACGGGAGCGCCGGGTTTCTGTATATTCCGGTAAAAGCAGGATCGGTATCCGGCATGGCAGCAGCCGGGGCCGTGCTGGTGGACCTTGAGGACGAGGGCGTCCTGGTCGCAGTCGGTGAGGATCCTGCTGACGACCTGGGTGTGGCCCGAGGTCGCGCCCTTGTGCCAGAGCTGCTTGCGGCTGCGGGAGTAGTAGACCGCCTCGCCGAGTTCGAGGGTGCGGCGCAGCGATTCCTCGTTCATGTAGGCGACCATGAGGACCTCGTTGGTGGTCTCGTCCTGGGCGACCGCGACGATGAGGCCGTGCTCGTCGAACTTCGGGGCGAAGACGAGGCCGGTTTCGACGGCGGCGCGGTCATCTCGCGGGCCGAAGGCAATTTCAGTTGAACTGGACATGGGATGCGTGTTTCAAGGAGGGGTTACCCGTCCGCGAGGACGGAGGGCATTCTTGAATGGAAACCAATTCGATGCAACGCGGGAAATTCATCTCCTTCGAGGGCTCGGAGGGCTGCGGGAAATCGACGCAGATCCGGCGCTTCGTCGAATGGCTCGGCCAAGGGGGGCGCGAGGTGCTGGTGACCCGCGAGCCCGGCGGCACCGCCGTGGGGGAGAGGATCCGTCAGCTTCTCCAGCACGATCCCGAGGCGGAGGCGCTGCGCCCGGAAAGCGAACTGCTCCTCTTCGCCGCGAGCCGGGCGCAGCTCGTCAGGGAGGTCGTCCTGCCGGCGCTCGAGGCCGGAACCTGGGTCGTGGCCGACCGCTTCTTCGACTCCACCACGGTCTACCAGGGAGTCGGCCGGGGGCTCGATCCCGCCGCGGTCCGGAGAATCAACGAATTCGCCGTCGGCGGGGCGAGGCCCGACCTGACGTTTCTGCTCGATCTCGACGCCGCGACCGGCCACGCCCGCGCCGTCGCCGCGAGCGGGGAGCAGCGGGACCGCATGGAGGACCAGCCCCTGGCCTTCTTCGAGGCGGTGAGGCGGGGCTACCTCGAACTCGCCGCCGCCGAGCCCGCGCGCATCGCCGTGATCGACGCTTCGCCCCCGATGGACGAGGTCTTCGCCGCCCTGGTCCGCGTCTTCGAGGAGCGTCTTCCCCCTTCGCCATGAGCTTTTCCTACGAACGCGCCGTCGAATTGATCGACCGGGCCCGGGAGAAGGGCCGCCTCGCCCATGCCTACCTCATCATGGGCGCGCCCGGCAGCGGAAAGGAGCGCCTCGCCATGCGCATGATCGAGATGGCGAATCCGCCGCGCACCGCCGCGCCTGCCGGGAGCCTGGACGAGCTGCGCTCCAGCCTGGTCTCCATCGTCTCGCCGGAGTCGAAGTCCCGCCGCATCACCGTCGATGCGGTCCGGTCCCTCGAGCACACCCTGCAGATGGCCGCGCCCGCCGGGGCGACGAAGTTCGCGGTGATCCGCGACGCCGACCGGATGGGGCAGGAGGCGAGCAACGCCTTCCTCAAGACCCTGGAGGAGCCTCCCCCCGCCAGCCGCATCCTGCTCCTCGCCTCGCGTCCGGAGATGCTGCTCGAGACCATCCTCTCCCGCTGCATCCGCGTGCCGCTCTCCGGCAGCTTCCTCCCGGAGACGACGGACGAGGGCGTCCGCACCTTTTTGGAGGCTCTGGCCGACCACGCCCTCCGCAAGCGCGGCGGTCTCTCCGGCGCCCTCCGCCTGATGAACGCCTTCACCGGACTGCTCAAGGCCGAGAAGGAAGCGGTGGAGAAGGCCAACGACGTCGCCGAGCGGGCGGAGGTCGCGCAGTACAAGAACAAGACCGACGGCGCCTACCTGAAGCAGCGCGAGGACTACTGGGCCGCAGCAGCGGTCGCCGAGTACCTCGACCGCCGCAACCGGCTCCTCGAATACCTCGTCGCCTGGTTCGGCGACGCCCTCCGCCACCGGCAGGGGGGGCGCCATCTCGACCTGCCCGCCTTTTCCGAGGCGACGGCGGCTCTCGCCGACCGGCTCTCCTTCGACGAACTTTGCCGACGCCTCTCGACCGTGGAGGCGCTGCGGGAAAATCTCGGGACCAACGTGAACGAATCGCTGGCCCTGGAGGTGGCCTTCGTGCAGGCCTTCGCGTGAATGGACGGAGCATTTTTGCGGCCTTGTCAGGGATCGGGCCGCGTGGAAACGGCCGATATCCATGAGATCGGGTCTCAATCTCCCGCCAATCAGGCCTCCGCAGTGCGCTTTTGGTGAAAAACCACGCTTTTTTCCATCAACTCGACCCCATCTCCTTGCAAAGAACCACCGTATTGCTTAAGAAACCGCAAATGAACTCGCTTGGCAGAACTCTCCTCCGATTCTGGAACTCCTCGATCGGGAAAAAGCTGATCGTCGCCCTCACCGGTCTCGTGCTGGTGGGCTTCCTCCTCGGCCACATGGCAGGCAACCTGCTCGTCTTCCAAGGCCGCGGCGCGATCAACGAGTACGCCGAGTTCCTCCACCACATGCTCCATGGCTGGGGCATCTGGATCGTCCGCCTCGGCCTTCTCGCCGCCTTCGTCCTCCACATTTCCGCGACCGTCTCCCTGGTGCGGCTGAACCGCGTCGCCCGGGAGTCGCGCTACGTCCACAACGCCACGGTGCAGGCCTCGGACAGCTCTCGCATCATGATCTGGAGCGGCCTCACCGTGCTCGCCTTCGTGGTTTTCCACATCCTGCACTTCACCGTCCGGGTCGATCCCGCCCTCGCCGGGATGAAGGACCCCGGCGATCCCTCCCGGCACGACGTCTACGGCATGGTCATCGCCGGGTTCAGCAAGCCCGCCGTGGTCTTCTTCTACATCGTGGCGATCTCGCTGCTTTGCTCGCACCTCAGCCACGGCATCGCCTCGGTCTTCCAGACCTTCGGTCTCCGCACCGCGAAGACCCGCGCCGCGATCCACGGGCTGGGGCTCGGCATCTCGGTGATCCTCTGGCTCGGCTTCCTCTCCGTCCCGATCCTCGTCGCCATCGGCACCCTGAAGGACGACAAGGCGACCGCCATCCATTCTCCCGCTTCTCCCGGCCAAGTCCAGCAGAGTCCCTTGGCCGAAAACTGAACACTGAAAACTCGCCCCCTTTCCCATGGCCAGCCCAGCCTCCAGCAGCCCCTCGCCGAACGGCGTCCTGAACTCCGCCATTCCGGACGGACCGCTCGCCGAGAAGTGGACGAACTACAAGTCTCGCGCGAAGCTGATCAACCCGGCGAACAAGCGGAAGTACTCCGTCATCGTCGTCGGCTCCGGCCTTGCCGGGGGGGCCGCCGCCGCCACGCTTTCCGAGCTGGGCTACCAGGTGAAGTGCTTCTGCTACCAGGACAGCCCCCGCCGCGCCCACTCCA
>CAYMMC010000107.1:0-8798 GCA_964391125.1 uncultured Akkermansia sp. | reverse complement strand
CTCTCCGGAGGCGTCGTCATTTCCCCCGACGGACTCGCCCTGACCTGCTACCACGTCCTCGACGCCCGCGAGGCCATCGTCTTCGGCGCCATGACCGCCGACGGCGGGATCCATGCCATCGACGAAGTGCTCGCCGCCTCGAAGGCCGACGACCTCGCCCTCGTCCGTCTCCGCGGCGCAAAGGATCTGCCGGTCGTTCCGCTCGCTTCCGAAGCGCTCCGGAGCGGGGACGAGCTCTTCGTCGTCTCCCACCCCGACGGTCACTTCCACAGCCTGACCCGAGGATATCTCGCCCGCCGATATCTGGCCGCGAAGGAACGCGTTCCGCGCCTCCAGCTCACCGCCGACTTTGCCAAAGGCTCCAGCGGCTGCGGCGTCTTCAATCTCCGGGGCGAGCTGGTCGGCCTCGCCGCCTCGACCAGTTCGATCCACCACGGCGACGCCGGGGAGACGCCGGGCGACTTCCAGATGGCCGTGAGATCGGCCGTTCCGGTGGAGTCGATCCGCCGCCTCTTCCAATCTTCCGACCCGGAAATGCAAACGCCGAAGTAAGCGGAGACTTGGGCGCTGCGGAACTTCCGCCGGATTGGCGATGCCAAAGCGCCCGTTCCGTCGTATCAGATTCGAGCCCGGCGAAGGACGAGGCCAAGGGACCTGCGCCCCCGACGCCGACCGGAACCACCCTTCGCCGATCCCCGCCTGTCCGGCGGCCCGCCATCGCACATGATCCATTTCCTCCTCGCCGTCCTGCCCATCGGCTTCCTCCTCGTCGTCATGACGAAGCCGAGGCCGCTGCCCTCCACCCTGGCCTTCGCCCTCGCGGCGGCCTTGGCCTACGGCATCGGCCTGCTCCACTTCGGCACCCCCTTCGCGCTGCTCAACGCCGGGGTGCTGAAGGGGCTCCTCGACGCCCTCACCCCCATTTCCATCGTCTTCGGAGCCATTCTCTTCTTCGTCGCCATGGAGAAATCCGGGGCCATGGCCACCGTCCAGGACTGGCTGCGCGGACTGTCGGACAATCCCGTGGCCCAGATCATGATCGTCGGCTTCGCCTTCGTCTTCCTCATCGAGGCGGCCGCGGGCTTCGGCTCGCCCGCCGCGCTGGCCGCGCCCATCCTCGTGGCCCTCGGCTTTCCCACCATCCGCGTCGCGGTCGTCTGCCTGATCTTCAACACCATCCCCACCGCCTTCGGCGCGGCGGGCACTCCCGTCTGGTTCGGCTTCGAACTGCTCCAACTCTCCCGGGAGGACCTGATCGCCCTCGGCTGGCAGGGCGCCGTCTTCCAGGCCTGCGCCGGCTTGGTCGTGCCCATCGTCACGCTCCGCCTGCTCGTTCCCTGGCGCACCATCGCCCGCAACCTTATCTACATCCTGCTCTGCCTCCTCGCCTGCATCCTCCCCATGGTGGCGGTGGCGCGCTTCAGCTACGAGTTCCCCGCCGTCGCCGGCGGCATCGTCGGCCTGCCCTTGGCCATCCTGCTCGCCCGCTTCGACATCGGTTTGGAAAAGCCGGCCAACGACCGCCCCCGCGTCCCCCTCTGGTCCCCCGTCGCGGCGGCGGCCCTGGCGCCCCTGAGCGCCGCCATCCTGGCGCTGCTGGTCACCCGCCTGCCGCTCTTCGGCCTGCGCGATTGGCTCACCTCCAGCGATCCGCTCCTGCGGCTCCCCCTGGGCCCCGTCGGCGAGGTCTCGCTCAGCGCTTCGCTGGTCGTGCAGCTCCGCGACATCCTGGGCCAGGGCCTCTCCTGGTCCCATGCCGTGCTCTATGTGCCCTCGATCCTCCCCTTCGTCCCGGCGGCGGCCCTGACCCTCCTGCAAGGGCGCTGCGGGAGCGGGGGCTTCGCCGACACTCTGAGGGACACGCTCGCCCGCATCGGCACCCCCGTGCTGGCCCTGTTCGGCGCTCTCGTCTTCGTCAATCTGCTGATGGTCGGGGGGGACAACGCCCCCACCATGGTGCTCGGCCGCACCTTGGCCGAGGCGGCGGGCGAGGCCTGGATCTACGCCGCTCCCTTCCTCGGCGCGGTCGGCAGCTTCTTCTCGGGATCCACCACCATCTCCAATTTGACGTTCGGACCGATCCAAGTCTCCATCGCCGAGGAAACCGGGGCGTCGGTCCCCTCGATGCTCGCCCTGCAGCTGAGCGGCGCAGCCATGGGCAACATGCTCTGCATCCACAACATCGTCGCGGTCTGCGCGGTGCTCTCCCTGGTCAACGAGGAGGGCGTCATCCTCCGCCAAACCCTGCTCCCCATGCTGCTCTACGGAGCGGTGTTGGCTCTGGTCGTGCTGCTGAAGGGGCTCGCCGGGATCTGAACGGCTCCGGCAAGCCATCGCCGCCCGCGTCGCCGGACAAGGGCGGAGGCGCTTTCCACGCCGCACCGCTACCAGCGCTTCACCGCCCCGCGGACGAGACCCACCATCACGCCCTGGATCACCAGCTCCTGCGCCGGAACGAGGTCGGGGTAGTTCGGATTCTCCGCTTTCAAATAGGGACGGCGCCCGTTCACGATGTAGCGCTTCAGCGTCGTCTCGCCGTCGATCAGGGCCGCCACGACGTCCTGGTCGCGTGGCTCTCGATGCTCGAGGATGACGTGGTCGCCGTCCATGATGTGGGCGTCGATCATCGATTCGCCGCGAACCTTCAAGGCGTACGCCTTGGCCCGCTCGTCGAGGCCCAAGGACCGCACGTCGACCGAGAGGGTGCCGTCCGGGACCGGGGCGCTGTCGTCGCTGTAGCCTGCCGGGATGGCGCCGTAGACGGGAATGTCGAGGATGGGCTCGCGGTCCTCCGTGCCGGCGAACATGAGGCAGCGGGCCCGGCGACGCTCTCCGTCCCCCTCCCGCCGGATGATCGCCCCCTTGCGCTCGAGGGCGCGAAGGTGGCTCACGGCGGCGGTCTGGCTGGCGAAGCCGAAATGCTCTTGGATCTCCCGGGTCGAGGGCATGATCCCAGTGCGGCGATGCTCGGACTGAAGGTAGTCGAGAACTTCTTGTTGGCGGGCGGTCAACTTCATTATGAACACTGTTTGCGAGAACATTTCCTCATTTTGACCGTGCGCAAGCGGAAATCCGAATTTTATTTCCCCCGTCCGTGCCAGCCTTCATGAAATCGCCCCCCCTGCTCCTGATCTCCGTCTTGTTCCTGGGACTTTCACAAGCCTGGACGCAGGAGCAGGAAGCGCCGGAGACGCAGGGTCCTCCCAAGCCCTCCGCCACCACGACCGAAGCCGGCGAGGCTGCGGTGCGACGCGTCCGAAGCCTCGGATTCCGGCTCTCCGCGAAGGACGCCCCCGCCGACACGCCGGACGGAGACGCGACGCCCCCGTCCTCGCCCGACGCGGCGGCGAACCTCCCCGGCCCCATGCGGCTCGGACGGGTCGAGGAACCCGTCGCCCTTCCTCCCGAACTCGCCGAGACCGCCCGGGAGGCGGCCCTCGCCGTCGCTGCCGGAGAGTGGGAGAAGGCGAGGGACCTCTATCTGAAGATGGTCGAGTCCTCGCCCGACAACGCCCTCGCCTACGCGAACCTCGGGGTCGCCGAGCATCAATTGGGCAATCTCCTCGCCGCCGCCGGAAACCTCGCCAAGTCGACCACCCTGAATCCCCACGTCGCGAGAAACTGGCGGACGCTGGGACTGATCCACTACGAACGCGGCGATCTCGCCCTCGCCATCTCCTGCCTCGTCCGCGCGGTCCACGAAGCCCCCGGCGAAGCGGAAACCCGGCTCATTCTCGCGGCAGCGGCCCGAGACTACGGCTGGCCCGAAGCGGCGGAGACGGAGCTGCGCCGCGCCGTCGAGATCGACCCCAAACTCGCCTCGGCCCACTACAACCTCGCCGTGACCTACCTCGACGCCACCCCTCCCCGGATCGAGTTGGCGAGGCGGCACTACTACGCCGCCACCGACCTCGGCGCCGCCCCCTCCCCCGAGATCGAGGAGATTCTGGAAAAGGCGCTAGAAGCCAGGAGCCAGGAGCCCGAATAGCGGCCGGCGCCGCCCCCGCCGCTACGCCAAGCTGCGGCTTCCGGCTCGCGGACGACATGCCCGCGTCGTCCGCGGGATCCCGTCGTGGGCGATGGGATCAGCCGGGGATCAGTCCCGGCCAGTAGCGGGCGTCGGAGCCAGGGCGCCGCCCGAAGATGCCCTGCCCCACCCGCACGATGGTGGCTCCTTCCTCGATGGCCATCTCGTAGTCGCCCGACATGCCCATGGAGAGCTCGGGAAGGGCTCCTGCGGCGGTCTGCCCGTCGAGGCGGTCGCGCAGGGCGCGCAGCCGCTCGAAGCAGGGCCTCACCTCGGCGACGTCGGGGGAGAAGAGGGCCAGAGTCATGAAGCCCCGGGGGCGCAGCCTAGGATAAGCTGGCAGTTCGTTCAGAAATGCCTCCACCGCGTCCGGGGCGAGGCCGAATTTGGTGGCCTCCCCCGACGTGTTGACCTGGACCAGCACGTCCATCTCCCGATCCTCGGCGAGGAGACGGTCATGCAGGGCCCGGGCGACTCCCAGGCTGTCCAATGCCTGGAACTCGCTGGCAAAGCGGGCCACGTACTTCGCCTTGTTGCATTGCAGGTGCCCCACCACGCTCCAACGGATGGCGAGGTCCGCCATGGCCTCGGCCTTCGCCCTGGCCTCCTGCACCTTGTTCTCGCCCAGCTCGTCCAGCCCCAGCGCATGGGCGATGCGGAGAATGGGCTCGGGCACCGTTTTCGAGATGGGCAGGAGGCGGACCGCCTCGGCGGGGCGCCCGGCGCGGGCGCAGGCCGCCGCGATCCTACTGCGGACCTCGGAGAGGTTCTCCGAAAGCAGGGCCTTTGGATCGGGGCCAAAGCGTTCTTGGAGGGAATCGGGATCGGTGCTCATGCACCTCCACTGTAGCCGCCTCCCGGCGCAATGCGAGGGAGGAGAGGAGCCGACCCGGTCCCCCGCCCCACGGCTCCCGATCACGCTCTCGCGAGGACGCGCGGCTCTCATGCGGCCAGGATGGCGCCGACCGCCGGGTTCGGCAGAGTGAAACACTGATCGTCTGTCCCTTAAACTATAAACTATAGGTGTCAGGACAAGGGGGGCCTGGCTTCCGGGGCGTTTGGGCAAGCGCCCTTCCTTGGTTCTCCCGAACGGACGCGGAACCCCAAGGAACGGGGCTTGCCAAGCCCCGGCGCTGCATCGGAAGGCTTCGGCTTCCGCAGGATGTCCGGGAAACTCCATGCCGATTTGCCGGACAGATCCGAATGGCACGGAAACAAGGCCCGCCTTCGACGAAACGATGAATGGTTCCGGTTCGGACGCGGTTCATCGACCCTTTCGCTTTTGACAAAGCACCAGGAAAAGACCGGCATTTCCGGAGATCCGGACTACCCTCGCCGCGATGAATCCGGTCGCCTCGATCTGGAAACGCGCCTGCCTGGCCCTCGCCGCGCTGCTGCTGGTCTGGCTGCTGTTCGCGCTGTTCTTCGACTTCGTGCCTGTCGATGACGGCGATCTCGCCTTCGTCGAAAGCGAGGTCGATCCCTCGCGGAATCCCTATCCGGAAATACGGGATCTGGCGTGGGCGGACGAGGAGAAGGCGGAATTTCTCCGCGTCGCCCATATGCTCCGCGGACTCGAGCCCATCGAAATCGCCTTCCTCGAGGGGATGCTGCAAAGACACGCCCCGGCCCTCGAGCGGTTCTCTCGCTACGCGGCGATGGACGGCTGGCGGTCGGGGGAGCCGGATGAACGAGGAACAAGCTCCGATTACATGACGAATTGGCGCCTCCTCGCCAAGTTGATACGCGTGGAGGCCGCCTCCCTGGCTGCCCGTGGCGAGACCCGGGCCGCGCTCGAAAAGGCCGTTTCGATGTTGGATTTCGCCGCCGGTCACACCAGGATGCACGATTACAGTCCGATTACTGCCCACTATTTTACGGACGATGGCGGTAAATGTCTCTTGGGATTGCTCCAACATCACCGCTTCGATCGCGAAACCCTCGCTTGGCTCGCGGGCCGTCTTGAGAGCCCGAATCTCTCCCGCGACCACCTCGAATCCGTTTTGCGGGTGATCTATCAGCGCGGGAAGGCATCGCTTGCCGAGTTCGAGGAAGATTCGAAAACCCAGCGACTTGAAAACTGGATGATATACGGGACGCCCGAGTGGCTTCCTCATCCGCTCCTCTTCAAGCGAAACCGGACCCGGGCGATGCTGGCGGACGTCCATCGTGCCGCCATCCAAGCGAGCCAAGGCAATGCGAAGGAGGTGGCGGATTCCGTATATGCCGCCGTTCCGCGCGATGGTCGCGCCCGGCGGGCTCACCGCTTGAGCGGGAATTCGCTCGGATTTGAATTCGTGACCTATTGGCAAAGAGTTTTGGTCAATGTCGTGGTGAAGCTGCGCCGGGCGAACCAAGCCGACCTGCACCTGCTCCGAGTGCGCGTTGCCTTGGAACGCCATCGCCTCGACCACGGGGCATGGCCGGACGATCTCGGCGAACTCGTGCCCGCCTATCTCGACGACCTGCCCTTGGATCCCTTCGACGGACGGCCCCTGCGCTACGCCAAGGCCAAGCGGATCATTTACAGCATCGGTCCCAACATGGAGGACAACGGAGGGGCTCCCCTGAAAGACCGCTTTTCGTCAAGCGAGGGCGGAGACATCGCCATTGAGCTGGAGCCGGAGAAACCCACGCCTTGGCCGGAGTTTCCCCCGCCTTGACGCGGCGCTCGCTGTTTTAAGGCACTGACAAGAATGGCACGGCATTAAGAGACTGTTGAAAAACCCGCTATCACAGGGTGCCCGAGTGCCATGGGCCGGAGGTGGTGGAGCACACCGGAAACGGGGTCACGGAAAGGTTCGAGAGGGTGGGGGCGCGGCCTCAGCCGAGCTTCACCACTACCGAAAGCGGCAGGAAGAGCCGGTTCCCGCCAAGATCCGAAACTGGTGGCGGCGGTAGAAGGCCGCCGCCCGTTCATCCTTGGCGTCCACCAGCGCGAGGGCCGCGCCAACTTCGTCACTCAGATGGGGGCGGCGCAGGAGCGCGTCCATCAGCAGGATCCGGCCGAGTCCGCCGCCCCGGGCTTCCCGCGACACCGCGAAACGTCCGATGAGAAAGGCGGGCACGTCCGGATGGAGGGGGAGCTTCCCGCCACCTCCGCAGGCAGCTTTTGGAACCGCGCCGAGGAGGCGTTGATCGTGTCATACCCGGCGACGACGTCCGCCCCCTCCGGCGAGGCGACATAGACGGCGCAGGCCCGGCGCTTCACGTCCTGGCTCGCGAAGCGCCGCAGATAGTCGTCCAGCGCCTCGACGCCGCAGTCGAGCCGTCTTCATGAGCCTCATTGTCCGGCAATCTGCCGGACAATGTCAATCCCCCAATCCGCACCCCACCACCCCCAAACGACACCATGTCCCACTTCACCACCATCCAGTCCCGGATCCGCGACGGCGAACTCGTCGTCCGCCTCAACGGCCCCTACGACATCGCCGCCTACCGTCCCGCCCCCGCCGAGCCCCACGAGCTGACCACCGACTGGTGGGACGGCCACGTCGAGAGGGAGGAACTACGGACGCCTCCTCCAGCTCTACGGCGTCCACAAGACCCTGCGCGAAACCGCGAAGAAGCCTCTCCGCGTCACCCGCCGGCAGGGGTAGCGGGGGTAGCGGAAACTTGCCTGCCCCCTGACCCGGTCGCGCGGGAGAGGCCGCTGGACGGCGAGCTTCGCCGAGGCGGGACGCCCGGCTCCGCCAATCCCGGAATATCCGGACGGGCCCGTCCTCCTCAGTTCGCGGCGTCCCTGATCTGCATCCGCGTGCTCGACCTCACGGTGCCGTCGCTGGCCCCGACGGCCCCGCTGATGGTCTCGATGCGCATCTCGTCGACCATCCAGATGTCGCCGAACTTCTTCCCGCTGAGGACTTCGAAGCGACGGATGGGACGGCCGGAGCGGTCGTAGCCGATCATCTTCAGGAGACCGCCGCTGATCTTGTCGATCCAGACGTTGACGCTGGAATAGGCGCCGGCCCCGTCGGGGTTGCGGATGGAGAGATGGATGCAGTCGCGACCCTTCAGCTTCTCCTGCCGGACGATGCGGGCGTTCGGCCAGTAGAGGAAGCGCATGGAGAGGTCGTCGTAGGTGATGTCGGTGCCCCGGACGGCCTCGCCGTATTTGGAGGGCGGCACGGGCTTCATCTCGGCGCCCCCGATCCCCTCGAACAGGGCGAAGCGCTGGTTGCTGGTGTCGAGGTAGATGACCTGGGCGGGGTCGTTGAACCACATGCCGGAGACGCACGCCACCGCGGAGACGAGCCCCGGATAGGCTGAATGGATCAGGCTGGTCATGACCGATCCAGCAGAAAATCCGTAGGAATACACGCGTGTCGGATCGATCTCGAACTGTGTGTCGAGGCAACCGAGCATGGCCTCGAAGAACGCGAGATCGATGTTGTTCGCCGCAGTCCCTTGGTCGAGCTGCCAGTCCAGGCCCGTGGGAATGTCGACGTCGGCGTCGATCGGCGTGATCACCACGACCGGGAACGACGGGTCCGCGTTCACGTCGATTTCGTCCGCAGCGCGCCAGCCCGCAGCGTCGCCGTCGGAGCCCGGGTCGTTGTATCCGTGCCACGAAAACACCACGCCCAGCGGCTGCGTCGTGTCCGTCGGGAACTCGGCGTGGAACGAGCGCGTCTGGCCTGCCACCTCGACGGCGTTCATGCCTTGTGCGATCGCTCCACCCGGGCAGGCGAAGACACCGAGATCGAGGGGCGGCTTGGCGCCGGTTCCACCCGCACCACCGGCGGCGCCCGTGCCGCCGGCCCCCGCGCAC
>CAYMMC010000106.1:0-8799 GCA_964391125.1 uncultured Akkermansia sp. | reverse complement strand
TGGCGGCCTGCTCCGGCTGGGTGATGTTGTAGACGCCGGCGCTGCCGCAGCAGTGGGTGGCGTTCTCCAGCTCGACGAGCTCGAGGCCGGGGATGGCCCGCAGGACCTCGCGCGGCTGCTTCGAAATGCCCTGCCCGTGGCAGAGGTGGCAGGCCTCGTGGTAGGTCGCCCGCAGCGGGGCGCCCTCCGCCTTCCCCTCTGGCTTCCGGAAGCCGATCTCGACGAGCCACTGCGAGATGTCCCGCACCTTCGCGTCCCATTCCCGCGCCTTGTCGCGGTAGTCGGAATCGTCGCCGAGGAGGTTGGAGAAATGCTTCAGATGCGAGCCGCAGCCGGCCGCGTTCGTGATGATGGCGTCGAGCGAGGCGAGGTCGAACTGGTCCAGCATCCGGCGCGCCTGCTCCGCCGCCTGCCCCAGGTCGCCGTTGTGGGCGTGGAGGGATCCGCAGCAGCCTTGCGGCCGGGGGGTCACGACCTCGCAGCCGTTGGCGAGGAGAACGTCGACGGTGTCGCGGTTCACGTCGGAGAAGACGAGGTCCTGGACGCAGCCGGTGAGCATGCCGACGCGGTAGCGGCGCGACGTCGGACTCTCGGTCTCGCGGATGAGCTGGTGGGAGAAATGGCGGCAGACGACCGGGGTCGAGGGCTCGAGGGAGCGCAGGTATGCCGGCAGCAGGCGGAGCAGGCCGCTCTTCCTGACCAGGGCGCAAAGCCCGCTCGCCTGGTAGAGCCAGAGCATCCGGCCGACGGCGTGGAGCATCCGGGGCTTGGCGAAGAGCTGGCGCAGGGTGAGCCAGCGCCAGAAGCGGCGTCCCGGGGTGAAGAGCACGTCCTCGGCCTCGATCTCGGCCCGGGCGTGCTCGAAGAGCTTGGCGTAGTCCACCCCCGCCGGGCAAGCCGTGGTGCAGGCGAGGCAGCCGAGGCAGTAGTACATCTCCTCGCCGAACTCGCGGCTCGCCTCGAGATCGCCGTCGACAATGGAGCGCATCAGGGCGATGCGCCCGCGCGGGCTGTTGCGCTCGATCCGGGTCTCGAGGTAGGTGGGGCAGCTCGGCAGGCACATGCCGCAGTGCATGCACTGCTGGACCACGGAGTAGTCGAGATCGGCGAGACGGACCACGGATGGTTTATCGGGAGGCATGGGCAGAAGGTGGGGACGGGGAGGGAGTTCCGCAGCGGGTGCGGTCAGGCCTCCGGATCGAAGATTTTCCCGGGATTGAGGAGGCCCTGCGGATCCAGGGCCCGCTTCACCTGGCGCATCAGGGAATAGCTGGCCTCGTCGAACTGCCGCGGCAGGTAGGGCTTCTTGGCCAGGCCGACCCCGTGCTCCCCGGTGATGGTGCCGCCGAGCTCGACCGTCTTGTCGAAAATCTCGGTCAGGGCGGCGTCGACGCGCTCCATTTCGACGGGGTCGGTCTCGTCGGTGAGGATGGTCGGATGGACGTTGCCGTCGCCGAAATGGCCGAAGGTGGCGATCTGGAGGCGGTGGCGCTCGGCGACCTCCTCGACGAAGCCGACGATCTCGGCGAGGCGGCTGCGCGGCACGGTGACGTCCTCCAGGATGGTGGTGGGGCGGATCCTCGCGAGGGCGGAGAAGGCGCTGCGGCGGGCCGTGGCGAGGCGCAGGGCGTGGGCCTCGTCGGCGGCCTCCTCGACGGCGATGGCGCCGTTCTCCCTGGCGATCACGCCCATGGCGGCGGCCTCCTCCTCGACCACGGCGGGATGGCCGTCGGTCTCGATCAGCACCACTGCGGCGGCCTCGGTGGGCAGTCCGACCTTGGCGTAGTCCTCCACGCTGGCGCAGGTCTTGCGGTCGAGGAACTCCAGGGTGCAGGGAATGATGTGGTGCGCGATGATGCGGGAGACGCTCTCCGCCGCGGCCTCCATCGAGCCGAAGGAGGCCAGCAGGGTGCGGCGGGCCTTGGGCCGGGGCACGAGCTTCAGCAGCACCTTCGTGATGATCCCCAGGGTGCCCTCGGAGCCGACGAACAGATCCTTCATCGAATAGCCGGCCACGTCTTTGACGCACTTCGAGCCGAGCCAGGCGACTTCGCCGTCCGGGAGGACGACCTCCAGGCCCATCACGTAGTCGCGGGTGACGCCGTATTTCAATCCCCGCAGTCCGCCGGAGTTGTTCGCCACGTTGCCGCCGATGGTCGAGATCTTCATCGAGCCGGGATCGGGCGGGTAGAAGAGCCCATGGGGGTGGGACGCGTCGTCGACGGCCTTGGTGATCGCGCCGGCTTCGGCGAGGAGGGTCAGGTTCGCCGGGTCGACCTCGAGGATCCGGTTCAAATGGACGAGGCAGAGGACGAGGCCCCCCTCGACCGGCACGCTGCCGCCGGAGAGGCCCGTGCCGGATCCGCGCGTCACCACGGGAATCCCGGCGGAGCGGGAGAAGCGCATCACATCCGCGACCGCCTCCGCCGTGCGCGGCAGGACGACGCAGTCCGCCCCCCGCTTCAGGGCGGCGGTGCCGTCGAAGCCGTAGGGAAGGAGATCCTCGCGTTCGGTGAGGACATTCTCCGCGCCCACGAGTTCGCGCAGACGGGCGATCTCGACCGGAGAGAGGGAAGCGGCAGGAGCGGCCGGGGTGGCGGGGGTCATGGTCTGAGATAGCAGTGGCGAGAGGCTTTCTCAAGGACGAGATGAGGCCCTTTGCCAGAAGGGCGCGCCCCGACCGTGCCCCGGCGGCCTCAGTTGCGCCGCGTCACCGTCACAGAGACCGACTTGGAGCAGGGGGTGTTCGATCCCTCCGCCGTGCTCCCGATGGGAACGAGGACGTTCAGCTCGGGGAAATAGCCGGCCGCGGCGCCCCTGGGCAGGTCGTAGGGGATCGCGAGAAAGCGCTCGGCGAGCCGCGTCCGCCCGTCGTCCCGGTTGCGGATGTCGATTTCGGCGAGCGGCTTCAAGCCCCGTTCCGCCATGTCCTCGGGATGCATGAAGAGGACGCGGCGCTCGTGGCCGATGCCCCGGTAGCGGTCGTGAAGTCCGTAGACCGTGGTGTTGAACTGGTCGTGGCTGCGGATCGTCATCAGCATCAGCTCCCCCTCGCCGGGGAGCGCGGAGGAAAGCTCCGCGGGGGAGAAGTTCGCCTTTCCCGTGGCGGTGCGGAAGTCGCGCTGGCGCGCCGCGTTGGGCAGATGAAATCCGCCCGGCTTCCGGACCCGCTCGTTGAAGTTCTCGAAGCCGGGCAGGGTCCGCGCGATGATCTCGCGGATGCGGTCGTAGTCCCCCGCCGTCTCGACGAAGGGAAAGGCGGTCCTCCCCGCCAGGGTGGCCTCGGCGAGCCGCGCCACGATCATGGTCTCGCTGAGGAGATGGTCCGAGGCGGGCGCCAGCGAGCCCTGGCTCTGGTGGACGATGCCCATGGAGTTCTCCACGGTGGAGAATTGCGGCTCGCCCCTGGCGTTGCAGTCCAGCTCGCTGCGGCCGAGGCAGGGCAGGATCAGGGCGGTGCGCCCGGTGACGACGTGGCTGCGGTTGAGCTTGGTCGAGACATGCGCGGTCAGGGAGCACTTCCGCAGCGCCTCGGCGGTGAACTGGGTGTCGGGCGTGGCCTGGAGGAAATTGCCCCCCATCGCGAAGAAGACCTTCCCCTCGCCCCGGTGCATCGCGAGAATGGAGGCCACGGTGTCGTAGCCATGCCGCCGCGGCGAGACGAAGCCGAACTCCCGGTCGATGGCCTCGTGGTAGGCCTCGGGCATCCGTTCGAAGATGCCCATGGTGCGGTCGCCCTGGACGTTGCTGTGGCCTCGCACGGGGCAGAGTCCCGCCCCAGGCCGTCCCACCGCGCCGAGGAGAAGGTGGAGGTTGACGATCTCGCGGATCGTCGCCACGGCGTTGCGGTGCTGGGTCAGACCCATCGCCCAGCAGGTGATCAGCTTGCGCTCGCCGCGCCGGAGGAGCTTGGCGGTGGCGCGGATCTCGTCGCGCGAGATTCCCGAGAGGGTCTCGATCTCCTCCCAGGGGCTGGCCTCCACCGCTGCGGCATAGGCTTCGAAGCCCGCCGTGTGGGCGCCGACGAAGCCTTGGTCCAGAACCGTTCCCGGGGCCTTGGCCTCGGCCTCGAGGAGGGCCTTGCCGAGGCCTCGGAAGAGGGCCAGGTCGCCGTTGATGCGGACGCGGAGATAGCGGCTCGCCAGCGGCGTCGAGGCCCCCATCATGCCCACGAGCTCCTGGGGGTGCGCAAAGCCGACCAGGCCGGCCTCCTTCATCGGATTGATCGCGACGATCTCCGCCCCGTTGCGGGCCGCCCTCTGCAGGGTCGAGAGCATGCGGGGGTGGTTCGTCCCCGGGTTCTGCCCGGCGACGAGGATCGCGTCGGCCTCCTCCAGGTCCTCCAGGGTGACGGTCCCCTTCCCCACGCCGATCGACTCGCCCAGGGCCGTGCCGCTCGATTCGTGGCACATGTTGGAGCAGTCGGGCAGGTTGTTGGTCCCGAACATCCTGACAAAGACCCCGTAGAGGAAAGCCGCCTCGTTCACGGTGCGGCCCGAGGTGTAGAAAATGGCCTCGTCGGGACGATCCAGGGCGTTCAGCTCGGCGGCGATCAGGGCGAAGGCCTCGTCCCAGCCGATCGGCTCGTAATGGCTCGCCCCGGGACGCAGGACGACCGGATGGGCGATCCGTCCCTGCTGCTCCATCCAGTGGTCCGACTGACGGGAGAGCTCGACGACGGAATGCCTCGCGAAAAACTCGGGATCGACCCGCCGCCTCGTCGTCTCCGAGGCGAGGGCCTTGGCGCCGTTCTCGCAGAATTCGGCGAGGGCGCGGTGGTCGTCCGGATCCGGCCAGGCGCAGGAGGGGCAGTCGAACCCGTCCTTCTGGTTCAGCCGGGACATCCCGCGGACTCCGCGAACCAGGCCCGCCTGCCCGAAGACGTGCTTCAGCGAGGACGCCACGGCGGCGGCGCCGGCGGCGTGGTCCTTGGGTTCCCCCAATCGCAATCCAGTGAACTCGGCGGGCGGCTCGGCGGAGGGGGGCTCGGAAGTCGGATCGGGCGCGGACATGGCTGGACAAGGGCAACGCTCGCACGGATGCGTCGAAAAATCCGCCATTTTCTACGCCTCCCCTTCTCCTGGGCTTTGTCCCGTTGCCGTTCCGCCATGGCGGCGTATCTTCCGCACGCATGTCGTTCGCCTCCATCCTCCAGGCCCTCGACTCCGGCGCCCCGCCCTCCGCGCTGCTGACGCGGTTCCGCGCGCTGCTGGAGCCGGCCACGCCCTCCGCCCTCGAATCGCTCGCGGCGGAGTCGGTGGCGACGACGCGCCGCCACTTCGGCCGGACGATGCGACTCTTCGCCCCGCTCTACGTCTCGAACGAATGCGTCAACAACTGCGCCTACTGCGGCTTTTCGCGCGACAACCCGATCCTGCGCACCACCCTGACGGTCCCCCAAGTGGTGGAGGAAGCCCGCCACCTCGCCCGGCAGGGCTTCCGCCACATCCTCCTCGTCGCGGGCGAGCATCCCCGCTTCGTCTCGGAAGGCTATCTGGAGGAATGCCTCGCCGCGCTCCGCGACTTCGTCCCCAGCCTCTCCATCGAGGTCGGCCCGATGGAGACGCCGGAATAGGAGCCGCTCGGCCGGGCTGGCTGCGAGGGGCGGGTGGTCTATCAGGAGACCTACGACCGCGAGGCCTACGCCTGGCGCCTCGCCTGCCCCGCGCGCGGCTACGCGGCCGGCTTCCGCCGCATCGGCATCGGTGCCCTGGTCGGACTGTCCGACTGGCGGAGGGAGCTCTTCCGCCTCGCCGCCCATCTCGAACACCTCCAGCGGACCTGCTGGACGGCCAGCTTCACGATCAGCCTGCCGCGGCTCCGTCCCGCCGCGGGCGGCTTCCAGCCGCAGCATGCCATGAGCGACGCGGAGTTCGTCCAGGCGATCTGCGCCTTCCGCGTCTGCTTCCCGCAGGTCGGAATCGTGCTGAGCACCCGGGAGCCGCAGGCGCTCCGCGACGCCCTCTTCCCCCTCGGGATCACCTCGGCCAGCGCCGGCAGCCACACCGAGCCGGGCGGCTACACCGGCGCGGGGGCGGACGACGTCCACCTCACCGTGCGCGGCCGCCGCGTCGACCTCGACGCCCCTCCCCCGAAGTCCCCCTGCTCCGGCTCGGCAACGGCGGCGGCGGGCCAGTTCGACATCTCCGACGAACGCTCCCCCGCCGAAGTCGCCGCCCAGCTCCGCCGCATCGGGCTGGAGCCGGTCTGGAAGGACTGGGACGCCTCCATCCTCGCCCCCACCCCGACATCCCTCGCCGCCCCCGCATGAAGATCACCCTCAACGGCGCCCCCCGCGAACTCCCCGACGCCGAACTCACCGTTTCGCAGCTGCTGGACCGGCTTGCCCTCGGCCCCCAGCCCGTCCTCGTCGAACGAAACGGCCTCGCCGTGCTGAAGCGCGAATTCGACCGGGAGCCGATCATCGACGGCGACGCCATCGAGATCGTCCGCATGGTCGCGGGCGGATGAGACCGCACCTCGCCGACCCAGCCACCCGATTCAAGCCTGTTTTTCAGGGTTGAGCGGAGGGAAATCCCGCCCTAGGATCGCGCGATGAAACGGCTTCTGCGCATCCTCCTTTGGTTCGGCATCTCCGCGCTGGGCGCGGCGGCGGTGGGATTCTCCGCCTTCCACAAGGGAGAGACGATCAACGCCCTCTGGCTCGTCGTCGCGGGGCTCTGCACCTTCGCCGTCTCCTACCGCTTCTACAGCAAGTGGCTCGTCACCAAGGTGCTCGTCCTCGACGACCGCCGCGCCCCCCCCTCGGTGACGCAGGAGGACGGAAAGGACTTCGTGCCCACGAACCGCTGGGTCGTCTTCGGCCACCACTTCGCCGCCATCGCCGGCCCCGGGCCGCTCGTCGGCCCCGTCCTCGCGGCGCAGTTCGGCTACCTGCCGGGGATGCTCTGGCTCCTCATCGGCGCGACGCTCGGCGGCGGCGTCCACGACGCCATCGTCATGTTCGGCTCGGTCCGTCGCGGCGGCCGCTCCCTCGGGCAGATGCTGAAGGAGGAGGTGAACTCCGTCGTCGGCATCGTCGCGATGGTCTCCATCTTCGCGATCATGACCATCATCCTCGCGGTGCTCAGCCTCGTCGTGGTGAAGGCGCTCGCGGAGAGCCCCTGGGGTCTCTTCACCATCGCCATGACCATCCCCCTCGCGCTGGTCATGGGCCTGGCCCACACCGTCTTCAAGGTCAGCGTCAAGGCGGTGACCGTGTTCGGCATCGTCGGTCTGCTCGCCAGCGTCTGGGCCGGCAGCCACCTCGCCGACTGGGGCATCGAGCACTGGTTCGACCGGCCCGGAGAATGGATCGCCTGGTCCCTCATCTTCTACGGCTTCTCCGCCTCGGTCCTCCCCGTCTGGCTGCTCCTCGCCCCGCGCGACTACCTCAGCACCTTCATGAAGATCGGCACCGTCGCGGCTCTCGCCGTGGCCATCGTCTTCGTCGCGCCCGAGCTGCAGATGCCGAAGCTGACGAAGTTCACCGACGGCACCGGCCTCGTCTTCGCGGGCAAGGTCTTCCCCTTCGTCTTCATCACCATCGCCTGCGGCGCGGTCTCGGGCTTCCACGCCCTCATCTCCTCGGGCACGACGCCCAAGCTGCTGGACCGAGAGAGCGGCATCCGCAGCATCGCCTACGGGGCCATGGTCACGGAGATGGTCGTCGCCCTGATGGCCCTCGTCGCCGCCTGCGCCCTCTCCCCCGGCCAATACTTCGCGATCAACGCGGGCATCAACAAGACGATGGCCCCCGAGCAGGTCGTCGCAGTCGTCACGGAAGCCGGCTTCCCCGTCACCGTGGCGGAGATGGACCGGCTCGCCGACGACATCGGCGAGAAGACGATGTTCGGCCGGGCCGGCGGCGCCCCCACCTTCGCCGTGGGCATGGCGCAGATGTTCTCGAAGGCCTTCGGCGAGCACTGGATGGCCTTCTGGTACCACTTCGCGATCATGTTCGAGGCGCTCTTCATCCTCACCACCATCGACGCGGGCACCCGGGTGGGACGCTTCATCCTCCAGGACTTCCTCGGCGGACTGTGGAAGCCTCTCGGCGACACCCGCAACCTCTGGTCGAACGCCTTCAGCAGCGGTCTGCTCGTCGCGGCCTGGGGCTACTTCCTCTACATGGGCGTGATCGACCCCATGGGCGGGATCAACGCCCTCTGGCCGCTCTTCGGCATCGCCAACCAGCTCCTCGCCGTGGTCGCCTTCTGCCTCGGCACGACCCTGCTCATCAAGATGGGGAAAACGCGCTACCTGCTCGTGACCGTGGTGCCGCTCGTCTTCCTCATCGCGGTGACCTTCAGTGCCGGCTTCACCAAGATCTTCGCGAAGGATCCCGCCATGGGCTTCCTCTCCGGCGCCAAGCTCTACGCCGAGAGGATCGCCGCCGGAGGCACCGAGGCCGAGCTCGCCACCTGGGGCAAGATGGTCTACATGAATCAGATCGACGCGGTCGTGGCGGGCTTCTTCCTCGTCTGCGTCACCGTCGTCGTGGCGGGCTGCGCCTACGAATGGTTCAGACTGCTCACCGGGCGAAGGCCGCTCGACTTGAAGGAAAGCCCCTACGTGCCGTTGACGGAGGGGGCTTGATAGCAGGGAGCCAGCGGGGGAGAGGCCCTGCTGCCGACGGTCATTCGCCCGCCAGCCGCAACGCCTCGGTGCGCAGCGATTCTCCGATGCGGAACTGATACGGATTAACGACCGTTTCTGGCACAACAAAGGAAGCTGCGGTGGCCTTGGCAGTGGCATGGGCTTCCAGCCCATGCACCGGTCTGCCACGACCGGAGGCCG
>CAYMMC010000105.1:0-8839 GCA_964391125.1 uncultured Akkermansia sp. | reverse complement strand
CGACCGCGAACAAGAAGCTCAAGGCCACGAACAAGAAGCTCAAGAAGGCCAAAAAGCTCGGGCAGACCGCCAAGGCGAAGAACCTGCAGCGCACCGCCAAGAAGCTGAAGAAGCAGCTCAAGTCCCTGCGCGCACAGCTCAGCCGCCTCCGCGCCAACCCCATCTGATCCCGCGCTCGCCCCTGTCCTTCCCCTGGTGCCGATGGGTCTTCCCCCCCGTCGGCACCTTCCTTTTCCACATTTCCGCGCCCCCATGCAGCCGCCCGCCTCCCCTTCGCCGACCCGGCGCGTCCTCCTCGTCGGATGGGACGCCGCCGACTGGAAGGCCATCACCCCGCTGCTCGACGCCGGGAAGATGCCGAACCTGGCGAAGCTGATCGAAGGCGGAGTCTGCGGCAACCTCTCGACGATCCAGCCGGTCCTCAGCCCCATGCTCTGGACCTCGATCGCCACGGGGAAGCGGGCCTACAAGCACGGCGTCCACGGCTTCACCGAGCCCGATCCCGTGAGCGGGCAGATCCGCCCCGTCACCAATCTCTCGCGGAAGACCAAGGCCATCTGGAACATCCTCAACCAGAACGAACGCAGGACCGCGACGATCGGCTGGTGGCCCTCGAATCCCGCCGAAGAGCTCTCCCGCGGAGTGATGGTGTCGAACGACTATCAGCGGGCCACCGGCGCCGATCCGGCAAAATGGCCGATGAAGCCGGGCACGGTCCATCCCAAGCGGCTGGAGAAGGCCCTCGCCGAGGTCCGCGTCCATCCCGCCCGGCTTACCGAAACGGAGCTGCGATGGTTTCTCCCCGGCATCGAGGGGATGGGCCGGGAGGACCTCGACCGGCTGGAGAAGGAACCCCGGATCCAGTCCCTGCTGAAGATCGTCGCCGACTGCCTCACGATCCAGTCCGCCGCGATGCTGATGACCCACGCCCCGTGGGACTTCATGGCCGTCTACTTCGACGCCATCGACCATTTCGGCCACGCCTTCATGCGCTACCATCCGCCGAAGCGCGACCACATCGACGACTGGGACTACCGCGTCTTCCACCACTGCCTCGAGGCCGGCTACCGCCTCCACGACCAGATGCTGGGCGATCTTCTCGAGCGGGCCGGGGAGGACGTCACGGTGATCCTGATGTCCGACCACGGCTTCCATCCAGACCATCTCCGGCCCGCCTCGATCCCCCGCGAGCCCGCCGGGCCGGCGGTCGAGCACCGGCAGTTCGGCATCTTCGTCGCGAACGGACCGGGCCTGAGGAGGGACGAACGCCTCTACGGCGCCAGCATCCTCGACATCTGCCCCACCCTGCTGCATCTCTTCGGACTGCCCGTCGGCGAGGACATGGACGGCAAGGTGCTGCTCGATCTCTACGAGGACGTCCCCGCCCCCGTCCAGCGCATTCCCAGCTGGGACCTGGTCGAGGGCGACCACGGCATGCACCCGCCCGACCGGCGGATCGCCCCGGCCGACTCGAAGGCGGCCATCGCCCAGCTCGTCGCCCTGGGCTACATCGAGAACCCCGGCGAAGACCAGTCGAAGGCGCTGGAGGAGACCGTGCGCGAGCTCGACTACAACCTCGCGGTCGCCTATTACGACGGCGGCCTCTACAACGAGGCGTCCGCCATTCTCGAACGTCTCTACGAAGCCTGGCCCGGAGAGCACCGCTTCGGATTCCGCCTCGCCACCTGCTACCAGCAGTCGAAGAAGCCGGAGGCGCTGCGCGCCCTGGTGCGGACGATCATCGAGCGCCGCCTCCGCGAAGCCGAGGAGGCGATCGCCGAACTGAAGGCCCTGAAGCTCGACGACGAGGAGGCCCGGAAGGCCGAGCAGGCGAAGGTGGAGGCCATGAAGCCGAGGGAGCGGAGGCGCTTCCAGGTGGAGCGCGAGAAGCTGGTCGCCAAGTCGCGGCCGAACCTCTACACCCTGCTCTATCTCGAAGCCTACGCCGACTACGCCGACAGGAAATACGAAGCCGCCCTCTCGCGGCTGGAAAAGCTCGACGTCGACTACGGCGCCCGTCTCAATGCCCTCTCCCTGCGCGGAGAGATCCTCCAGCGGCTGAGGCGCTGGGACGAGGCGGGGCGGGCCTTCCACGATGCGCTCGAAATCGACCCCGAGACGCCCGGTGCGCTCGCCGGGCTAGCCCGGAACGCCTTGGCCAACAAGCGCTTCGAAGCGTCCGCGGACTACGCCCGGCGCTCCGTCGGACTCCTCTTCTTCCAGCCGAAAGTCCACTATCTCCACGGCATGGCCCTCTACCGGATGGGCGCCGCCGCCGATGCGGAATGCGCCTTCCTGATCTGCGTGAGTCAGGCCCCTCTGTTCGCCGCCGCCTACCGGATGCTGGGCGAGATCTACCGCCATTTCAAACCCGACGCCGCGACCCAGGCGCATTTCTACGCGGAGGCGAAAGCGGCCCGTCGGCGACGCAGGGAGCTGCGCCTGGAGCGGACGACGGGCACGACGCCCGCGCCCGCCGTGCCGGCCTCTTCTCCGGAGCCTCCCCCCGCCCGGCTCGAAGCCCGGCCCGACGCCCTCGCCGGGATTCCGGAGGATCGAATCGTGACCGTCGTCTCGGGGCTGCCCCGCTCCGGCACCTCCCTGATGATGCAAATCCTGGAGGCGGCGGGATTCCGAATCTTCACCGACGAAGTCCGCGAAGCCGACGAGTCGAACCAGCGGCGCTACTACGCGCACCAGAAGGTCGCTTCGCTCCGCCAGTCGGGCGACCCTTCCTGGCTCGCCGAAGCACGGGGAGCGGCAGTCAAGGTCGTCGCCCCGCTGCTGTCCGCCCTGCCCCCTCGCCTCTCCCGAAACGGCAGCGGCGACGAAGGCAGGATGCACTACCGGGTCATCTACATGGAGCGCGAGATCGAGGAAATCCTCCAAAGCCAGGCGGCCTTCCTCGAGCGGCTCGGGAAGGGAACGGGGAAAAGCGGCGGATCAGGGGGCGATGTGGCCAAGGCCTACCTCCAGCAAGTCCGCAACGCCAAGCAATGGTGCCGCCGCAAGGGCGTGGACGCCCTCAGCGTGGACTACCGGGAGCTGGTGGAACGACCGGAGGAGACCATTGCGACGCTTGCCGCCTTTCTCCGCGCGGAAGACCGGACCTCCGAGATGGCCGCCTGCGTCGATCCGCAGCTCTACCGCTCGCGAAAGGAAGGCTGAACTTCCCCGGGAAGGCGGACGATTGCCCTGTAGGGCGACCGCCCCGGTTGCCCGATATTGCCGGGGATATGCCAGGGGCAGGCGGAGCGTCCGCCCGGCAGGATGCAGATCCGGATTCCGCATCATCCGTCCAGCCATGCCGATCCGATACAAGGCCTTCCCCCGACGATACCCATTTGGCGCGGATGGGGACTCGCCTGCCGCCACCTTCCCGTGTCTAGTTTCCGCCTGTCTTCCGAACTCCCGTCATGAAATCCCTTCTCCTCTGCGGTCTCGCGCTTCTCGCCGCCTCGCCGCTCGTCGCGCAGGACGCGGCTCCGCTCCTCCGCAGCGGCGACCGCGTCGTCTTCGTCGGCAACACCTTCGTCGAGAGGGCGCGTCTCTACGGCCATCTCGAGGCCGCGCTCCAACTGGCGGCGGGGCCGGAGGCGGAGAATCTCGTCTTCCGCAACCTCGGCTGGAGCGGCGACTCGGTCTTCGGAGATGCCCGCTCCTATTTCGGCCCGCCCGCCGAAGGCCGCGAGCGGCTCGCCCGCAATCTCGAAGAGCTCCGGCCCACCGTCGCCTTCCTCTGGTATGGCGCCGAAGCCGCCCTCTCCGTCGACGGGGGCTGGACCGACGAACGCGAGCACGGCGCCGCGAAGATCTCCGGCTCCGGGCTGGAGGCCGGCAAGGCGCTCTTTCTGCAAGGCTACCAAGCGCTGATCGCGGCACTGCGCTCCGCCTCGGGCGAGGAACTGCGGGAGATCGTGCTCGTCTCCCCTCCCCCCTTCGAGAATCTCGGCGGTCCCCTCCCCGACCAGACCGCGAACAACCGCCACCTCGCCGCGATCCGCGACGGCATCCGCGAGCTGGCGGAAAAGAACCAGGCCCGCTTCGTCGACCTCTTCGCCGCGCTCGGCGGAGACGCCTTCGATGGCGGCATCGCCAATCCGCCGCTGACCGAGGACGGCGTCAACCACGGCGAGGCCGGCCACGCCCTCGTCGCCCGCGAACTGGCCAAAGGCCTCGGCTACCCCGAGAATCCCCTCACCCAACAGGACGGCGAAGCCCTCGACGCCCTCCGCGACGCCATCGTCGAAAAGGACCGCCTCTTCTTCCACCGCTGGCGGCCCGCCAACGAGACCTACCTCTTCCTCTTCCGCAAGCACGAGCAGGGGCAGAACGCCAAGGAGATCCCCATGTTCGATCCGCTCATCGCGGCGCAGGAAAAGAAGGTCGGGGAGGCGCGGGCGCTGGTCTTCGCCGGCCTGCCCTAGGAGACCGTTGAGAAACCCCGAAATGGAAAATCTTGGTTTGTTTTTGGCTGCGGAACCAGCGGCTTTGCCGGGTCGGATCCGCCGCCTCCTGGTGGAGGACTCCTCGGTCCAGACCCTGCCCAAGGCCAACGCCGAAACCTTCCCCATCCATGGCAACCGGCATGACGGCACCGCCGGAGTGTGCTCCACCCCAAGGAGCGTCGATTCATGATTTTTGAAATAGCCAAACATTTCCAGTTCGTCTAGCATCAGGGCTTGCGCCCTTGACGCCATCAACGCCCCATGAGAATTCCAGCGCCCCTCCTGCTCCTCGCCGCCACCGCCGCCCTCCCCGCCGCCCTGCATGGGCAAGCCCGCATCGTGGGCGGGGAGAAGGCTCCTGACAACAGCTACCGCTGGATCGCCGCCCTCGCCGACGTCGGCGGAACCTCCCTCTTCAACCGCCAGTTCTGCGGAGCCTCCCTGATCGCCCCCGACTGGGTTCTCACCGCCGCCCACTGCGTCGACGACACCACCGCCGCGCGTCTCCAAGTCGTGGTCGGTCTCACCGATCTGGAGGACAGCTCCGCCGCCGAGATCCGTGGCGTAAAGGGAATCTACATTCATCCCGGGTACGAGCGTTCCGCCAACGGAAACCTGTTCAGCGACATCGCCCTCTTGCTGCTCGACTCCCCCGTCACGACGATCACGCCGATCTCCTACGCTCCGTCCCCCTTCGCCGCTCCTGCGGGCACTCCGCTGCGCGCTCTCGGCTGGGGAGATACCCAAGACACCCCCCGATTCCCCACCGAGCTTCAGATGGCCGACCTGAACCTAGTCGCCATCTCCACCGCGAACCGTCACTACGGCGGCGCCCTCGACCATCGCCATCTCGCCGCCATGACCCCGGGCAAGGACACCTGCGGGGGCGACAGCGGCGGCCCCCTCTTCGACGAGGACGGCGGCCCCGGCGGGGTTCCGCTGCTCGCCGGCGTGACCAGCTACGGCATCCAATGCGATGCCGGCTACCCCGGCATCTACACCAACGTGGGCAGCTACGCCAGCTGGATCCACGTCTTTCGCGCCCAACCGACCGTCGGAGACGCCGCGATCCAACTGAGAGGGAAAGGAGGCTCCGTCCTCCAGAACGGCGCACGCCCGAGACGGAAGGCCGGGAGCGATTTCGGACGGCGGCTGCCCGCCCGGCGGAGCGCCGTTCGAACGTTCAGCATCGTGAATTCCGCCGGCGGAATCCCCCTCTCCATCTACAGCGTGAAATCGGGAAACCGCCATTTCCGTGTGCTCTCCTCGCCGAAATACGTCCTTTCGGGCGGTTCCGGCAAGCTCCGCATCCGCTACCGCTCCCCTTCCAAGACCCGGAACGGCAGGGTGAAGGGCCGCGTGACGATCCTCAGCAACTCGGTCGCCACCCCCTCCTACCGCCTCAATCTGAGCGGTCGCTACCAGAAGGTCAAGAGGAAGCAGCGGTTCTTCTGAGTCAGGCTCGCGCCTTGCGCAGGCCCCTCCTCCCCGCCGCATCCGTCCCGGCAGCTTCGCGCAGCCATTCGTCGTGAAGATGATGGAGGCGCTCCACCGCCCGTCCGTGCTCGGTGGAGGCATGGTCCTGAACGGTCCTCGCCTCGATGTCCGTGGCCGCACAAAAACGCTCGAGCGATTCGCGGTAGCGCCCGTGGAGCCATTCCGCATGGCTCTGAAGCAACTGGAGATCGACCGACAAAGCCTCGCCGAGGGCCTCCGTCCAATCCTCGTCGGCGGCGAACTCGGTGGGCACCGCGTCGTGCTCCCAGAGATCGCAATAGGAAAGCGCCTCCTCCGTCCCTGCGGGGACGTTGATCCGCGCCACCCCTCCCGACATGCAGATCGTCCGCGAAGCAAGGCAGCTACCGCAGTAGAGCCGCGAATGAAGCAGCAGGGAGGCAAGCTCCCACAGATTCGTCGAGGGGAACTCCGCCGCCTGCCATTCGGGAAACGACTCGACCCAGCGGCGCATCCGTCCGGAGCGCCCCGCCCCCTCGCGACGGTTGGCCTCGAAGAAGGCCAGCCCGAGCCCCTCCCGGTCCGCCGTTTCCCTCAGGGCGACGGCGAGACGCTCGGCGTCCTCCTCCCGCACCGAACTCGTTTCGACGGCGATCCAACCGTTCGGAAAGCGGTTCCTCATCGACTCCAGCGCTTCACCGTCGCGGCATTCGCGGAGCTGGCGGGCGCAAGCCCGGGGCAGCGCCGAAAGAGCGCAGGGCATCCGCTCCACCGCGATCCCCTCGCGCTCCAAAAAGTCCGCACCGTTCCCGTCCCTCACCCCGACGAACTGCGCGCGCCGCAGAACGCCGAGCAGCCGCTCCTTCGCGCCGTCGTCGAGACGCCACGGCTCGGACAGGCCGACCGCGTGAAAGGCCAAGCCCGCCCCTTGGAACTCGCCCGCGTCCTCCAGCACGTAGGCGAAGTCGGAGCCCTGTCCGCTGCGACGCCTTGCATAGCGCAGCAACTCGGCCCGCCCGCCGATTCCGGACAGGCTTTCAAAACGCTCCGCTTCCTCCCCGGTCACCGCGGCACGGTAGCCCTCGACCAGATCGAGGCCGAGCACATCGCCTCCGAAATGGATCAGCTTCAAACGGGGACCGCGCATCTCCAGCACGCATTCGCCATAGCTTCGCACCGAATGACCGCCGCAGGCCGTCAGATCGGCCCCGACCAAGCCCGCGCACCGCATCTTGGAAAAATGAAGGAGCCTTCCCAGGACGTGGGGCATCAGCATCTCTCCGAAGCGATAGTGGTCCGCCCGTCCGACCAGGAGGGCCTCCTGCTGCGCCGTCGCCATTCCGTTCGCCTCGGCAAGGGGCGCCATCCAATCCAAGCCCGGACGATGATGTCCGCCGCCCGCACCGCTCCGAATTGTCTCCATTCCCGAAAAATCCATTAAATTATGACCACTCGACATGCCATAATCATAAAGGATTCTGAACAGTTTACAATCCTTAATCAATACGGAACTGGCTTTTCTCCCGCACAAACTTCGGCGCAGCCTCCACATTTCCCGTCTCAAGGGCCTTGACATGTCGGACAATCGCCATAAATTCCCGTCCTTCGCGCCGCAGCATGGGCTTCATGAGCAGTCCAAGCGGCCCTGGCTTGGCTTCATGGCCGGTCCACCTGAGCGCGAAGCACCACGCACCCGGAAATGAAAACCTTTTCTGCCAAAGCCGAAGAAATCGAACGCCAGTGGCACGTCATCGACGCCGACGGGAAAGTCCTCGGCGACGTCGCCGTCGCCGCCGCCAATTTGCTTCGCGGCAAAGGCAAGCCCCTCTACACCCCTCACGTCGATTGCGGCGACTACGTCGTCATCGTGAACGCGGCGAAAGTCCGTCTCACCGGCTCGAAGGAGGACCAGAAGATCTACACCTCCTATTCCGGCTACGTCGGTGGCCAGAAGCGCGAAAACGTCGCGAAGGTGCGCTCCCGCCGTCCCGAGCTCCTCGTCGAGCGGGCCGTCCGCGGCATGATCCCCCACAACCGCCTGGGACGGCAGATCTTCCGCAAGCTCAAGGTCTACAACGGTGCCGAGCATCCGCACGAAGCCCAGCAGGCGCAGCCCTACGAACTGTAATTCCCATCCTCCTCTTTTTCCCGACATGAGCGAATCCTACTCCGCCACGGGCCGCCGCAAGACCGCCTCCGCCCGCGTCACTCTCGTCCCCGGGACGGGCCAGATCACGATCAACAAGCGCCCCTTCGAGGACTATTTCGGCACCCTCACGCTGCAGAACAAGGTGTTGCACCCCTTCCAGACGGCGAACGCCGCGAATCAGTTCGACGTCACCATCAGCGCCAGCGGCGGCGGGGTGAACGGGCAGATCGGCGCGATCCAGCTCGGCATCGCCCGCGCTCTCCTCAAGTCGAATTCCGAGTTGAAGGACACCCTTCGCGAGGACCATCTCCTCACCCGCGATCCCCGCAAGAAGGAGCGCAAGAAGCCGGGCCAGCCCGGAGCTCGGAAGCGCTTCCAGTTCTCCAAGCGCTGATCCCCTCCCCTCTGAGGGCGACATCCTTTCAATCCAGACAGGGCCGGATGTTCCATCCGGCCCTGTCTGCTTCCGTGAACGGCTCCCGATCAACCCGGGCTGGGATCGGTGCGCCAGCGCTATGGAATGCGGCGCTGCGGCATTCGGTAGGGCGAAGCCCCCTTTCCCCCTCCCCGTGTTCAACGTCCCGCCCACGGCAATCGGTTTGAAGACCCCATTGCAAAGAGGCAAGATGAGAGCCGAGCGGGGATCGTCGAGAGACTCGAAACCGGGGGGCTGCATCGTTGCGGCGACCCGCCTGTCGAGCGAACCCGGCTTCGTCCGAGCAGTCCGTCGATCAGTCTCATGCGGATTAACGACCGTTTCCGGCACAACAAAGGAAGCTGCGGTGGC
>CAYMMC010000104.1:0-8846 GCA_964391125.1 uncultured Akkermansia sp. | reverse complement strand
GCACGTCGGGATCGGATTCGAGGTCGGTCTTGCCCTCGACGTCGGTGTGGAGCAGCGAGGCGGCTCGCGACCAGTATTCGGTGGAGCTCTGCACGAAGAAGGTCTTCGGCACGCCGCCCTTCTCCCGGAGGCGGGCGAAGGAGTCGCCGCTCCTGCCGGTGAGGGGGTCGGTCTGCTCCGTCGGGGCGAAGGGGAAGAAGTCCGTCGCGGAGAGGTTGGCCTCGCGGTAGCTGCCGTAGACCGTGGCCATGCCGAAGCGCTGGTTGAAATAGCCCTTGCCGCCGCCCGCGACGTGGATGAGGGCCCCGTCGAAGACGCGGCGCCCCGCCGTGTCGAGGTTGAAGCCGTCGTAGAGGAAGTGGTGGGCGAAGCGGCCCGACTGCGAGACTCCGAAGATGATGGCGCGGTCGAGCTGGCCGAACAGCGGGTTGGAGGTCCCGTCGGGGACTTTTTCTCCGTGCCGGAGGAAGGAGACCACGTCCCGCAGGCCCGCCATCCCCAGCCCCGCGACGCGCGGGTCGCGGGCGGTGTAGACGAGGTCGTAGATCCATCCGGGCTGGAAGCCGTCCTTCAGGTAGAGGCTGGTGGGATCGGGGACGGTCGCGTCGTTTTCCCAGCGCGCGAAGGCCCAGTCGGACTGCGGCACTTCCTCGCCGGGCGACTGGCGGTTGGGGCGCTTGACGAGGACGGCGTCGTCCTGGGACACGGCGGGATAGGCGGCGGAGATGCCCCAGGGGCTCTGGAAGAAGGCGCGGCTCTTCACCGCCTCGTCGACGGCGAACTCGACGTGGTTGCGGCCGGTCACGGGGGCGCCGTCGGGCTGCGTCGCCACGGGGAGCCCGCCGAGGAGGCGGTCGGTGCCGTCGTCCTGGATCTCGCCGCTCCAGCCGGTCCAGAGCAGGCTGTAGCCCTCGCGCATGAGGAAGCCGTGGCCGGCGTGCTCCGGGTCGCGGGGCGCGTTGCTGCGGACGCCGTCGTTGAAGGTCCAGAGGGCGAGCTTGTTTCCGCGGTTGTGGACGTCGTAGAGGAGCGTGCCGTTGCCTTTCGCCGGATCGGCGGGCATGAGGAGGCAGAAGTCGGCCCAGAACTCGACTTGGCCGCGCTCGTTCGTCGGCGCGAGAGCGAGGTCGGCGATGCGGGCATTGGCGGGATCCTTGGGATCGGCCTCGAGGAAGAGGCGGCCTTCGACGAGCTCGTAGGCGCCGCTGCGGCCGAAGGACTGCCCGTCGGCGAAGGGGACGCGCTCCTTCACTTCGACGCGGACGAGACCGGCGAAGGAGAGACCGGGGGCAAGCAGGGCGAGCAGCGGGAGAAGGATTCGGGGAAATGCCATGCGTCCAACCTAGTCCAAGGCGAAGGCCGCCGACAAGGCCGCATTCGAGTGGAAATCGGGGCTTTGGGGGAGCCGGAGCGCCGGAATCGGCCCCGGCGCTTGCCTTGGACGCCTGACCGATCCAACTTCGACCGACTCTCCGCCCCATGAAGCGCCCGTTCCTCGTCCTCCTCCCGCTCCCGGCCATCGCCGCCGCCTATCTCGCATGGCGCGGGGACGGCCCCCTCGCGGAGGAACGCTACGGACCGGTCGTCCACGAGACACGGTCGACCTTCTCCCACATCCGCATCCGCGAGCGGGGATCGGTCCGCAGCCTGCTCTTCGTCGATTCCGAGGGGCGGGAGCAGTGCCAGTCCGCACTCGATCTGACGGAGCCAGGCGCCCTGCGCCACGCCTACGCGCGGACCCTGTTCGCGAGCCTGCTCTACCGCCATCCGCAGGAACGCGTGCTGATCGTCGGGCTGGGCGGGGGCGGAATGGTTCGCTTTCTCGAGCGCACCCTCCCCGATACGGAGGTCGAGGCGGTGGAGATCGACCCGGTGGTGGTGCGGCTGGCGGCGGAATTCTTCGGCACCAAGCCAGGCCCGAAGACGCGAATCCACACCGGGGACGCCTTCGATTTCTTCGAGGAGGAACGAGGACGCTACGACGCGATCTACCTCGACGCCTTTCTCCGTGCGCCCGAGGAGGCGGGGCTGGAGGAACGGACCGAGCGGCTGAAGGCGCGGGGCTTTCTGGAGACGATGCGGGAGCACCTCCTGCCCGGAGGCGTCGTGGCGTTCAACCTGGCCGAAGCGGACCCCCGCACGCCCGACGACCTCGCCTCGATCCGGGAGGCGTTTCCGGAAGCGGCCCTGTTCTCCGTTCCCGGGACCGGGAATCTCGTCGCGATCGCCTTGCGCGACGGGCCGGCGCCCGATCGGGCGGCGCTGCGCGAGCGCGCCGCCGAGCTGGAGGCCGCCCTGGATCTGGGCTTTTCCCTCACCGCGCTGGCGGAGCAAAGGAGGGAGTGAGCAGGGCGGGCCCTACGAGGCCAGCGCCACGCCATCGGGTTCCGGCTCGCTCCCGAGGGCGGCGAGGCATCGACGCAGATCCTTGATGGAGAATGGCTTCGCGATGACGTCGTTCATTCCGGTTTCGAAGCAGCGCTCCCGGTCCTCGTCGAAGACCATTCCGGTCATCGCGACGATGGGGACCGAGGCGTTGGGATGCTCCAGGCGGCGGATCGCGGAGGTCGCCTCGAAGCCGTCCATCAGCGGCATGTTCACGTCCATGAGCACGAGGTCGAAGGCGATTTCTCCTGCGGCGCGGTCGACGGCCTCGCGTCCGTTCGCGGCGACGGCGACCTCGCAGCCCAGTTGCTCCAGGGAAAGGCGGGCGACTTTCTGGTTGATGAGATTGTCCTCGACGAGGAGCACGCGGAAGAGGCGGTCGCCGCCCTGGGGCGGGTCGATCTCGGCGGGCGGGAGGGCCTTTCTCAGGACCAGATCGCCCGCCTCCTCCCCTGCGGGGGGACAATCGACGGTGAAGAAGAAGTCGGTGCCGGCGCCGGGCTGGCTTTCGAACCAGATGCACCCGCCCATCAGCTCGACGAGGTTCTTCGAGATGGCGAGACCGAGGCCGGTGCCGCTGTGATGGCGCGGCGTCGCCTGATCGATCTGCCGGAACGGGACGAAGAGCCTGGCGCCGGCCTGTTCGTCGATGCCCACGCCCGTGTCGCGGACGCGGAAGACGAGCTGGTCGCGCCCCGTCTGGCGGCTCCCCTGCACCGTCACCGAGACCTCGCCCGCGTCGGTGAACTTGATCGCGTTGCTGACGAGATTGGAGAGCACCTGCTTGAGGCGGAGATCGTCGGCGACGAAACGCTCCGGGAGAGTCTCGCAGAGCGTGGCCGAGAGGTGGATGCCGCGCGAGTCGGCGTTCGCCTTGTAGACGAGCAGGACGTCGCGAATGAGCTTCTCCAGTTGGAAGACGCGCGGCTTCAGGGACATCTCCTTCGCGTTGAGCTTCGCGTAGTCGAGGATGTCGTCGAGGATGTTGAGGAGGGATTCGCTGGAGCTGTGGATCGTCTCGAGATGTTCGCGCTGGACGGGGTCGAGGTCCATTTCCAGGAGGAGGTTCACCATCCCGAAGATGCCGTTCATCGGGGTGCGGACCTCGTGGCTCATGTTGGCGAAGAAGCGCTCCTTCTCCTTGGCCGCCTCCAGGGCCTCGCGGTGGAGCGTTTCGAGCTGCTCCTGCTTCGCCGCCATCGACGCGACCATGGCCCGGACGAAGGCGATCAGCGGATGCTCGCCCGGCCGCAGCGCGGGAATGCGCTGGGTGTGGCTCGGATACTCGACCATGAACTCGGACACGATCTTCTCCAACTGGCGGATCGTCCTCTCGCTTTCGCTGGTCCGGCTCGGCCCGGACGGCGACGCACCGGATCCAGCCGATCGGACCACGACCGGGGCCGTGGTCTTCTGGACTCGCAGGGGGGCCAACTTCGGGAGGAAACGGTTAGCAGATTGAGACATTTCATATAAAATTCCATAAAAACTATAATTTAGCAAGCTTGCGATTCCCGTGCTTATGTCTTCCACATCGTTTCCGCACGTCCCATGAGATCCCCCGTCCTGCCCTTGCTCGCCGCCCTCGCCCTGCTCGTTCCCGATTCGCGTGCCGGAGAGGCCTGGAGCGGCATCTACCCGCATCTCGCCTTCTTCAACGACGAATCCGAATGCGGCACCGGCGCCGTGGTGCCCTGGGCGGGCCGCCTCTGGGCGATCACCTACGCGCCGCACAAGCCCGGCGGCTCGACGGACAAGCTCTACGAAATCTCGCCCGACCTCGTCCTCTCGGTCCGCCCCGAATCCATCGGCGGCACTCCGGCGAACCGGATGATCCATCGCGAGTCCGGCCAGCTCTTCATCGGCCCCTACGTCATCGATGCCGAGGGGAGGGTGCGGACGATCCCCTACGCGGAGATGTTCGGCCGCCCCACCGCGAACGCCCGCCACCTCTTCGACCCGGCGGGCAAGATCTACTGCGCCTCGATGGAGGAGGCGCTCTACGAAATCGACGTGGAGACCCTCGCCGTCACCACCCTCTACCTCGACGAGCAGGTCAAGACCCCGGGTCCGAGGGCCGATCTGCCCGGCTACCACGGCAAGGGGATGTATTCCGGCCAGGGCGTGCTCGTCTACGCGAACAACGGCGAGAACACGCCCGAAGCCCGCCGCGATCCCTTCGTTCCCTCGGGCGTCCTGGCCGAATGGGACGGGAAGGAGTGGAGGACGGTGCGGCGCAACCAGTTCACCGAAGTGACCGGTCCGGGCGGCATCCATGGGAACGGGCATCCCGCCACCGATCCGATCTGGAGCATCGGCTGGGACGCGAAATCCCTGATTCTGATGCTGCGCGACGGCGGCGGCTGGCACGCCTTTCGCCTGCCCAAGGCGAGCCACAGCTACGACGGCGCCCACGGCTGGAACACGGAGTGGCCCCGCATCCGCGAGATCGGCGAGGGGGACGACCTCCTCATGACGATGCACGGGATGTTCTGGCGCTTTCCAAAGGGCTTCTCGCTCGCCGACACCTCGGGCATCGCCCCGCGCTCGACCTACTTGAAGGTGATCGGCGACTTCTGCCGCTGGCAGGATCGGATCGTCTTCGGCTGCGACGACACCGCGAAGAGCGAGTTCCTCAACAAGCGCCGAGCCAAGGGAGAGATCGCGGGCCCCCAGTCGCAGTCGAACCTCTGGTTCGTCGAGCCGGAGCGCCTCGACCGGATCGGTCCCGTGATCGGACGCGGGGCGGTGTGGCTGCGCGAGGACGTCGCGGCCGGGGCGGTCTCCGACCCCTACCTGTTCGGCGGACTGGCGAACCGGGCTCTGCATCTGGCGCAGGAGGGGGAAGCTGAGGCCAGCGTCTCCCTCGAGGTCGACCGCAGCGGGAAGGGCGACTGGGAGGCGCTCGCGACCGTCGCGATCCCGCCGCGCGGTCATGCCTGGACGCCCTTCGACGACGCCGAGGCCGGCGTCTGGATCCGAGTCGTCGCCTCCTCGCCGACCCGGGGCCTGAGCGCCGCCTTCACCTGCGCCGGAGAGGACCGGCGACCTGTCGGCGGAGAGCTGCCCGCGAAGTTCGACGGCCTGCTCTCCGCCTCCGCGACGGACTCGGGGCGCCTCTCCGGCGGCGTCGTCCGGGCGCGCAGCGGGAACCAGCGCACCCTCCACTTCGCGGCGCGGGACGAAGAGGGTTCGGTCGGCCTCTACACCCTCTCCGAAGGCATGGAATTGACGCCGGAGGCGAACGCCGTGGAGCTCGCCTGGCTGGAGGAGAACGCCGCCATCCCCTCCCGCGAGGGCGTCGTCGAACTCGACGCGGCCTCGGTGCTCTATCACGACGATTCGGGCCGGAGATTCCGCCTGCCGCGCGGCGCCGCCGCCTACGACGCCCCGGGACCCCTCGGCCCCGAGCGCCTCTGCCGGGAGGTCGCCACCGAGCGCGACCTCTTCAACTGCCACGGAACCTTCTTCGAACTGCCCGCCGAGAACGCGGGCGGCTTCCGCCGCGTCCGTCCCGTCGCCACCCACGGGCTCCGCCTGACCGACTATTGCAGCTACCGCGGGCTCCTCGTGGTGTCCGGCGTCGATCTCGCGGCGGCGGAGGGGAACCGCCACGTCGTCCGCAGCAGCGACGGCAAGACCGGCCTCTGGGTCGGGGCCATCGACGATCTCTGGGAGCTCGGCAAGCCGGTCGGCTCGGGAGGGCCTTGGAAGGACTCGCCGGTGAAGGCGGGCGAGGCGTCCGATCCCTACCTCATGACCGGCTACGACGAGAAGGAGCTGACCCTCTCCGCCTCCGCCGCGACCAAGGTGTCCGTCGAAGTCGATCTCACCGGCATGGGCGACTGGGTGACCTACCGCGAATTCGAGATCGCCGCCGGGCGGGAGGAGAGTCATCGCTTTCCCGACGGCTTCCAAGCCTACTGGGTGCGCTTCCGCAGCGCCGCCGACGCCACCGCGACGGCCTGGCTGGAGTATCGCTGAGGATCGCGGCCCTTCCTGCGCGAAGGTCTCCCGCCCTGCGCCGCCCCTTGATTGCCGGACGATTTCGAGGAATGTCGGACATGACCGCCCGCCTCCCCGCCGCCCTCGCCTGGGCCGGCGCCTTTCTCGCCGCCTGCGGCGACGCCCCGCCTCCCCCCGCAGACGCGCAGGGAGCGGCGCCGCCCCGCCCCCCTGCCGAGAAATCCGCCGCCCCCGCTCCCCGCCTCTGGAGCGAGACGACCCTGCACGCCGCCGTGCGCGAGGCGAATCCCGGCTACAGCGGGAACGGCCAGTTCGAGATCGACCCCTCCGGCCAAGTCCGGGCCGTCGCCCTGGACCGCTGCGGCGTCACCGACCTTTCCTTCGCGCGGGGCATGGCGCTTCAGGCGCTCTACCTTCAAGGCTGCGACGTCCCCGACATCGCCGCGCTGGCGGGGATGCCGCTCGTCGAGCTCTACCTCGAGGGTTCGGCGGTGCGGGACCTCTCCCCGCTCGCCGGCATGTCCACCCTGCGGAAGCTCCACCTCAACGACACCGGAGTCTCGGACCTCTCC
Source organism: uncultured Akkermansia sp. (assembly GCA_964391125.1). Classification (GTDB taxonomy): domain Bacteria; phylum Verrucomicrobiota; class Verrucomicrobiia; order Verrucomicrobiales; family DEV007; genus Arctic95D-9. The sequence continues at coordinate 1,923 of CAYMMC010000104.1, read as the reverse complement.
CCTCTGAAGGGGCTCGCCCTCGTCGAGCTGAACCTCGTGGGCACCCCGGTCGCCGAGATATCCGCCCTCGAGGGCATGCCCCTGCAAATGCTGTGGCTCTCCGGCACGCGCGTCGCCGGCCTCGCGCCCCTGGCCCGCTGTCCGCTGGTGAGCCTCACCCTGCTCGACACCGCCGTCTCGGATCTGACGCCCCTCGCGGGCACGGGCCTGCAGCGGCTCCACATCGGAGGCACGGCGGTGAGAGACCTGACGCCGCTGCGGGGGATGCGCCTGACCCGGCTCGTCTTCGACCCCGGTGCGATCGCCGAGGGGATGGGAGTGCTCCACGACATGCCGAGCTTGCGGGAGCTCGGCACCGAGTTCGACGATGGAAAGAGCGATCTCGCCCCGCCCTCCGTCTTTTTCGAACGCCTCGCCGCCGGGCGCACCGACGCCGAGCCGGAGGACTGATCCCGCCGGACCCCGCCGCACCTGAATCCATCGGAGGCGACGAAACGCCTCCGGCACCGCATCGCCGCATCGCATGTTCCGCTCGTTCTTCACCGTGGGATCGCTCACTCTGGTCAGCCGCATCGCGGGCTTCGTCCGCGACAAGCTCATTGCCGTCCACCTCGGCAGCGGGGCGATGGCGGACGTCTGGATCGCCGCCTTCCAATTGCCCAACCTCTTCCGGCGCGTCTTCGGCGAAGGGGCCTTCAACGCCGCCTTCGTCCCCATGTACAGCCGGCGCCTCGAGGAGCAGGGCGCCGCCGACGCCGACCGCTTCGCCCGCCGCACTCTCTCGACGATGTTCGTCATCCTGATGTCGTGCTTCGTCCTCTGCTTCGTCTTCATGGAGCCCATCGTGCGGATCACGAACCTCGGCTTCGCCGCCGACGAACGCCTGGGGGCGGCGGTGAAGGCCTCGCGCATCACCGTGGCCTACCTCGTCTTCATCTGCCTCGTGGCCGGACTCAGCGGCATTCTCAACAGCCGCAAGGTCTTCGCCGCGCCCACCTTCGCCTACGTGGCGCTGAACCTCGTCTTCCTCGCCGGCCTCGTCCTCGTCGTCCCGCACGTGGCCGAGCCCCTCTACGCCCTCTCCTGGTGCGTCATCGTGGCGGGCTTGGTCCAGCTCGCCATCGTCGCCGTCTCCTGCTGGCGCCGCGGGATCGACCTGCGGCCCCGCCTGCCGCGCTTCGACGACGACATGAAGCGCCTCGCCCTGCTGATGGGACCGGGCCTCGTCAGCGCCGGCATCCAGCAGCTCAACCTCCTCGTCGGCGGAGCGGTCGCGTCCTTCCAGATGGGCGGCAAGATCGCCATCAGCCTGGCCGACCGCATCAACCAGCTCCCCCTCGGTCTCATCGGCATGGCCGCGAGCGTCGTGCTCCTGCCCGAGATCACCCGCAACCTCCGCGGCGGCGACGAGGCGGCGGCGAAACGCAGCCTCAGCCAGGGGCTGGAGCTCTCGCTCTTCCTCTGCCTGCCCGCCACGGCGGCGATGCTGGCGGTCCCGCGCGAGATCATGTACGCGATCTTCGAGGGGGGGAAGTTCGCGGGGGACGCCGCCGTCGAGGCGGGCTGGATCCTCGCCGCCTTCGCCCTCGGATCGCCCGCCTACATCCTCGCCAAGGTGCTGCAGCCCGGCTACTTCGCGAGGGAGGACACGAGGACGCCGATGCGCTTCACCATCGCCACGGCGGTCACCAACATGGTCCTGGTCTATCCTCTCTTCCTCTGGCTGGGGGTGGTCGGCTGCGCCCTCGCCACCTCGGTGGCGGGATGGGTGAACGTGCTCCTGCTCTGGTCCGGCCTGCGCGGAGCGGGCTTCATGGGCCTGTCGCCCGGCTTCGCCAGCCGTGCGATCCGGCTCCTCCTCGCCCAGCAGACCCGCGCCGGCATCCCTGCGGTGACCATCAATACCGACCTGCATAGCGAGTT
>CAYMMC010000103.1:5403-8873 GCA_964391125.1 uncultured Akkermansia sp. | reverse complement strand
TCTTGGGAAGACCGCACTGATGCAGCTTCAGACTTGGGCCGACCACGATGACGGAACGACCCGAGTAGTCGACACGCTTGCCGAGCAGGTTCTGGCGGAACCGACCCTGCTTCCCCTTCAACATGTCAGAGAGAGACTTGAGGGGACGGGAACCCGGACCGGTGACCGCACGGCCGCGTCGGCCGTTGTCGAACAACGCATCAACCGCTTCCTGGAGCATGCGCTTTTCGTTGTTGACGATGATCTCGGGGGCACCCAGATCGATCAGGCGCTTGAGACGGTTGTTCCGATTGATCACCCGCCGGTAGAGATCGTTCATATCTGAGGTGGCGAAGCGTCCACCGTCAAGTTGCACCATGGGGCGGAGATCCGGCGGGATGACGGGGAGGACCTCGAGGATCATCCATTCGGGACGGGTCTTCGAGTTGTGGAAGCCCTGGGCGAGCTTGAGGCGCTTGGCGAGCTTCTTGCGGACCTGCTTGGAGCGGGTCTTGCCCATGGCCTCCTCCAGTTCCTCGATGACCGAGGGGAGGTCGACGCGGACGAGGAGGTCGCGGACCGCCTCGGCCCCCATGCCGGCGCGGAAGCCCTCGACGCCGTATTCGTCCTGGGCGTCGCGGTATTCCAGTTCGGTCAGGAGCTGCCCCGCCTCCAGCGGGGTGTTGCCCGGGTCGATGACGATGTAGTCCTCGTAGTAGATGACGCGCTCGAGCTGGCGGGCGCTCATGTCGAGCATGAGGCCGATGCGCGAGGGCATGCACTTGTAGAACCAGATGTGCGAGACGGGCACGGCCAGCTCGATGTGGCCCATGCGCTCGCGGCGCACCCGCGAGAGGGTCACCTCGACGCCGCAGCGGTCGCAGACGGTCCCCTTGTGCTTGATGCGCTTGTACTTGCCGCAGGCGCATTCCCAGTCCTTGGTCGGGCCGAAGATGCGCTCGCAGAAGAGGCCGCCCTTCTCGGGCTTGAAGGTGCGGTAGTTGATGGTCTCGGGGTTCTTCACCTCGCCGCGGCTCCAGGAACGGATCGTTTCGGGGTTCGCGACGGTGATGCGGACGTGGTCGAAGCTGTCGGACTTGCGCTCGAGGCCGAAGATTTCGTCGAGGTGGGATTCGGAGCTGAGGGAAGGAACAGACATGATGGGAAGAAGCTGGGAGTTCGAGGTCGGCGGAAGGTTCCGGATCCGGTCGGGATCAGGCGATGGCGAGGCTGTCGGTGAGGATGTCCTCGGGGGAGCGGTCGGAGGATCCGACGCGGATGTCCAGGCCGAGGCTCTGCATCTCCTTGATGAGCACGTTGAAGGACTCCGGCGTGCCCGCGTCGAGGGTGTTGTCGCCCTTGACGATGGACTCGTAGATCCGGGTGCGCCCCTGGACGTCGTCCGACTTCACCGTGAGGAGCTCCTGCAGGGTGTAGGCGGCCCCGTAGGCCTCGAGGGCCCAAACCTCCATCTCGCCGAAGCGCTGGCCGCCGTACTGCGCCTTGCCCCCGAGCGGCTGCTGGGTGACGAGCGAGTAGGGGCCGACGGCCCTCGCGTGGATCTTGTCCTGGACGAGGTGGCCGAGCTTCAGCATGTAGATGAGGCCGACCACGACGGGCTGGTAGAAGGGGTCGCCGGTGCGTCCGTCGTAGAGCACCGACTTGCCGTTCGTGCCGATCCATTCGTAGCCGTCCACCTGCTGGGCCTGTTCGAGGTATTCGACGATCTTCGACTCGGGAATCCCGTCGAAGACCGGACTGGCGACCTTGAAGCCCAGCGCCTTGGCGGCGATGCCGAGGTGGGTCTCCAGCACCTGCCCGACGTTCATCCGGCTCGGCACGCCGAGCGGGTTCAGGCAGATGTCGATGGGGGTGCCGTCCTCGAGGAAGGGCATGTCCTCCTCCGGCACGATGGTGGCGACGACGCCCTTGTTCCCGTGGCGTCCGGCCATCTTGTCGCCGACGGAGAGCTTGCGCTTCTTCGCGACGTAGACCTTGACCTGCTTGATGACTCCGGGCTCGGCCTCGTCGCCGGATTCGATCCGGTCGAGCTGGCGCTCGCGCTCCATGTCGATGTCGGCGAACTTCTGCTCGAAGCCGGCCACGATGTCGAGGATCTTGTTGCGGACCGGGCTCGGGTCGATCTCGATGCTCGAGTAGTTGTCGGCCAGCTTGCGCAGCAGGGTCTTGGTGATCTTCCGGTTCGCCGGCACGATGATCTCGCCGGTGCGGCCGTTGACGACGTCGAGCGGGACCTTCTCGCCGAGGAGGATGTCGGAGAGCTTCTCGGTGAGCTGCTCGGCGAGCTCCTCGTGGCGGCGCTTGTGCTCCTCGACGATCTGCTTCTGCTGCTTCTGCTGCTCCTTGGGGTCGATGCGCTCCTTGCTGGAGGCGTTGCGGGAGGAGACCCGCACGTCCATGACGATGCCGACGCAGCCGGAGGGGACGCGCAGGGAGGTGTCCTTCACGTCGGCGGCCTTCTCGCCGAAGATGGCGCGGAGAAGGCGCTCCTCGGGAGCGAGCTCCGTCTCGCTCTTCGGCGTGATCTTGCCGACGAGGATGTCGCCGGGCCGCACTTCGGCGCCGACGCGGATGACGCCGTCGGGACCGAGGTCCTTCAGCGCCTCCTCGCCCACGTTGGGGATGTCGCGGGTGATCTCCTCGGGGCCGAGCTTGGTGTCGCGGGCGCCGATGTCGAACTCGTCGATGTGGATGGAGGTGTAGATGTCCTCCTTCACGATGCGCTCCGAGATGACGATGGCGTCCTCGAAGTTGTAGCCGTTCCACGGCATGAAGGCGACGAGCACGTTGCGTCCGAGGGCGAGCTCGCCGTGCTCGGTGTTCGGTCCGTCGGCGAGGACCTGGCCGGCCTTCACCTTCTCGCCGCGGCGGACGATGGGCTTCTGGTTGATGCAGGTGCCCGCGTTCGAGCGCATGAACTTGCGCAGCGGGTAGACGTAGGTGCCGTTCTCCTTGTCGCTCTTGAGCTTGAGGGGATTGGTCATGAACTGCGCCTCGGAGCAGGGCAGTTCGCCGTCCTTGGTCACGATGACGATTTCGGCGGTGGCGGCGGCGATGGTGCCGTTTCCTTCGGCGACCACCACGGCGCGGGAGTCGCGGGCCACCTTGCCCTCCATCCCCGTGCCGACGTAGGGCGACTCGGAGACGAGCAGCGGCACGCCCTGGCGCTGCATGTTCGAGCCCATGAGGGCGCGGTTGGCGTCGTCGTGCTCGAGGAAGGGGATCAGCGAGGCGGCCACGGAGACGAGCTGCTTCGGCGAGACGTCCATGTAGGTCGCCTCCTCGGGCTCGACCTCGATGAACTCGCCGAGGTGGCGCACGGTGATGCGCTCGGTCAGGAAGTTGCCCTTGTCGTCGATGGGGTTGTTGGCCTGGGCGATGAGGTAGCTCTCCTCCTGGTCGGCGGTGAGGTACTCGATCTTCTTCGAGACCCTGCCCTTCACGATGCGGCGGTAGGGCGTCTCGATGAA
>CAYMMC010000103.1:2006-5393 GCA_964391125.1 uncultured Akkermansia sp. | reverse complement strand
GCCGAACTCGTTGATCCGCGCGTAGCAGCTCATCGAGTTGATGAGGCCGATGTTCGGACCTTCCGGCGTCTCGATGGGGCAGATGCGCCCGTAGTGCGAGGGATGCACGTCGCGGACCTCGAAGCCCGCCCGGTCGCGGTTGAGACCGCCGGGCCCGAGCGCGGAGAGGCGGCGCTTGTGGGTCAGTTCGGACAGAGGGTTGATCTGGTCCATGAACTGGCTCAGCTGCGAGCGCCCGAAGAAGTCGCGCACCACGGCGGCGAGGGCCTTCGGGTTGACCAGCTTCGAGGGCGTCATCCCGTCGAGGCCGATGTCGAAGAGGGTCATGCGCTCCTTGACGAGGCGCTCGGTGCGGGCGAGCCCGACGCGGCACTGGTTGGCGAGGAGCTCGCCGACGGCGCGGATGCGGCGGCTGCCGAGGTGGTCGATGTCGTCGAGGACGCCCTCGCCGCGGCGGAGGCCGAAGAGGTAGGCCATCGAGACGAGGAAGTCGTCGGCGGTGATGACGCGCTCGTTCTCGTCCACGTCGAGGCCGAGCTTCTGGTTGATCTTGTAGCGGCCGACACGGGTGAGGTCGTACTTCTTGGGATCGAAGAAGAGGCGCTTCAGCAGGGCGCGGGCGTTGGCCACGGTCGGGGGGTCGCCGGGGCGGAGGCGGCGGTAGATGTCCTTCAGCGCCTCCTCCTCGTTGTTCGCGGGATCCTTGCGCAGCGACTTGATGAGGAGGTCGTCGTGCGAGGCGGTGACGCAGGGAACCGACTTCACGCCAAGGGCGTGGAGCTGGGTGATGGTCGCGAGGGTGAGGGGCTCGTAGGCCTTCGCCACGACCATTTCGCCGTCGAGAACGTCGTTGAAGATCACCTTGTTGGCCAGCTCGGCCTCGTCGATGGACGGATCGATCTTCAGCCTCTCGATGTCGTAGAACTGCTCGATGATGGACTCGTCGGTGGGGTAGCCGATGGCGCGGAGGAAGGTCGTGGCCAGGAACTTGCGACGGCGGCGGCGGCGGTCGAGATAGACGTAGAGGAGGTCGTTGGTGTCGAACTGGACCTCCATCCAGGTGCCGCGGTCGGGAATGATGCGGAAGCCGTGGAGCGTTTTGCCGTTGAGGTGCAGGTTCGTCTCGAAGCAGACGCCGGGAGAGCGGTGGAGCTGGCTCACGATGACGCGCTCGGCGCCGTTGATCACGAAGGTGCCGCGCAGCGTCATCATCGGCAGCTCGCCCATGTAGACGCGCTCCTCCTTCGTCCCCGTCTCGTCGGTCAGGGAGAAGGTGACGTAGAGCGGGGCGCTGAAGGTCTCCCCGTCGCGAAGCGATTCGAGGGCGGTCTGCTTGGGCTCGCCGACTTCGTACTTCACGAAGTCGAGCGTGAACTTCTCGTCGTAGCTCTGGATCGGAAAGACCTCGCGGAAGACCGACTGCAAGCCGGTCGGGACGCGACCCTCCGGCGCGACCTCCTGCTGGAGGAACTCCCGATAGGAGTCCAACTGGACCTCGATCAGGTTCGGGGTCTCGATGGCCTCCTCGATCTTGCCAAAATACAAACGTTCAAGTTTCTCGGATCGTGCTGACATAGGAGCGGCTGCTGGAGTGGGTCTGGAGATCTTCTCGGTTCGCCTGCCGGCGCGCCTTTCGCGCGACGCCCGGACAGGGGTACACGCGGAAGCGCCGAGGCCGGGAGGCCGTCGTCAAAAAAAAAAGAGACGACGAAGCCCGGACGCTTGGGAAAGCGCCCGGGATTCGGCGTCGCTCTAGCTTGGAAGTCGGGTCGAAACCACCTTTTTGGATTCTCTACGATTGACGGAGGGATTTTATTTGCGGAAAGCGGAGCAGTCCCGGTCCGGCAGGCCGGACCGGGACCAAAATACTCGGATCACTTGAGCTCGACCTTGGCGCCGGCCTCTTCGAGCTTCGCCTTGATCGCGGCGGCCTCGTCCTTGTTGGCGCCCTCCTTGATGGGAGCGGGGGCCTTTTCGACAAGGGCCTTCGCGTCGGCGAGACCGAGGCCGGGGACGGCTTCGCGGACCGCCTTGATGACGCCGATCTTGTTGTCGCCGAAGGAGGCGAGAATCACGTCGAAGGAGTCCTTTTCCTCGGCGGCCGCTTCGCCGCCGCCTGCCGCCGGAGCCGCCGCGACGGCCACGGGGGCCGCGGCGCTGACGCCCCACTTCTCTTCGAGAGCTTTGACGAGGTCGGCGACCTCGAGGACGGTGAGTCCGCTCAGTTGTTCCACTAGTGCGCTGGTATCTGCCATATCGTTGGTTGGGTATCGCCGCGTCGGAGGGCGCTCCGACAATTAAGACGCCGCGCTCGGCGTGCGGCAAGGAGCCCGGTTTTGTTTTTTCGTTTTGGTTCCGGGCGCCCATCGTCGGGTGCCCAAAGGGTTGGGGGAGTTCGGAATGGAAAAAAGGCGTCTCAGCCTTGGTCCGCCTTGGCTTGAAGCACCCGGGCGAGCGACGAGGCCGGCTCGTTGAGCACGGTGACGAGCTGACGCGCGGGGGTGTTGAGCAAACCGAGGAGCTGGGCCCGGAGGATCTCGATGGAGGGCAGGTCGGCCAGGGCGACGACCTTCGCCTCGTCGAGGAAGGCGCCGTCGAGGACGCCGCAGCGGATGCCGGGCTTTCCGGTTTCCTTCGCGTAGACCTTGAGGACCTTGGCCGAGGCGCAGACATCGCTTTCGCCGGTCACGATGGCGGTCTGCCCGTTGAGGTGCGCGGCCAGCTCGGCGGGATACTCCACCGAGGCCGCCGCCTGCTTGACGAAGGTGTTCTTCGCCACCTGGAGCTTCGCGCCGGTGCCGGCGAGTCGCTTCCGGAGCTCCTCGAACTGGGAGACTTTCATCCCGCCGTAGTCGACCACGATGAGGTAGGGCGACGCATCGATGCGGGAGAGGAGTTCGTCGATGACGATTTTCTTGAGGACTTTCATCGGTTCGGAAAGGTTCGGTTGGGGGATGGATGGATCAGTGCCAGGCGGAAACGTCCACCTTGATTCCCGGCAGCATCGTCGCGGCCAGGGTGCCCTTCTGGATGAAAATCCCCTTGGCGGCGGCGGGGCGGGCGGCGGCGACGGAATCGACCACCGCCTTGCCGTTCTCGACCAGCATCGTCTCGTCGAAGGAGAGCTTGCCGATGGGGGCGGAGATGTTGCCGTTCTTGTCCAGCTTGAAGTCGATCCGACCGGCCTTGACCGCCTTGACCGCTCCGGCGGTGTCCTCGGTGACGGTTCCGGTCTTGGGGTTGGGCATCAGGCCGCGGGGGCCGAGCTGCCGCCCGAGCTTCCGCACTTCGGACATCGCCGCAGGAGTCGCGATGACGGCGTCGAAGTCCATGAAGCCCCCCATGACCTCCTTGATGAGGTTTTCGAACCCGACGTGGTCGGCTCCG
>CAYMMC010000103.1:0-1996 GCA_964391125.1 uncultured Akkermansia sp. | reverse complement strand
TCTTCGCCTCGGTGGCCGCCTCGCCTTCGGCGAAGACCAGCACGCGCACCTCCTTGCCGGATCCGTGCGGCAGCGGGCAGGTGCCGCGGACCATCTGGTCCGACTGGCGCGGGTCGACCCCCATGCGGAAGGTCAAGGTCACGGTCTGGTCGAACTTCGGCGCGGGCAGCTTCTTCGCGAGGGCGACCGCCTCTTCGATCGAATGGAGCTTGTTGGCGTCCACCAGGGCGGCGGCGGACTTGTATCGTTTGCTTCGTTTTCTAGCCATGGTCGGGATGCAGTGCGAACGGGCGTTTCCTCGCCCTCCTGCGGGGTTCTGGTTTGCTTGGGAAAAAAATCAATCGACGATCTCGAGCCCCATCTGGCGGGCCGTGCCCGCAAGGATGCGGCACGCGACCTCCTCGTCGCGGGTGTTCATGTCCTCCATCTTGTGGCGGGCCACCTCGAGGAGCTTGGCATGGGTGATCTGGCCCACTTTCTTCTTGTTGGGCTCGCTCGACCCGGCGGCGAGGTTCGCCGCCTTCTTGAGAAGCACCGCAGCGGGCGACTTCTTGGTGATGAAGGTGAAGCTCTTGTCGGCGTAGACGCTGATGACCACGGGGAGAACGTAGCTGTCCTGGGACTGGGTCTGCGCGTTGAAGGCCTTGCAGAACTCACTGATGTTCAAGGCCGCCTGGCCCAGCGCCGGGCCGACCGGGGGGGAGGGATTCGCCTTGCCTGCAGGGATCTGCAGCTTGATCTGTTTCACTACTTCTTTGGCCATCGTGCTTCTTGGTTGATTGGTTCCGGGCTCGCTCGCTTTCAGGGTCGGGGGTCGCTCCGCCCTCGGCGGAGCTCGGCGGTCAGCCGGCCTCGACCTGCCAGTATTCGAGCGGCACCAGGGTCTCGCGACCGAAAATGTTGACGGAGACCATCAGCTCTCCCTTCTCCTCGTTGATCTCGGCGATGATCCCGGTCTGCCCCTGGAAGGGGCCGTCCGACACGACCACGGAGTCGCCCACCTCGTGCGAGACGGCGGGCTTGACGCTGCCTTCGCGCTCCTTGATCTGCGCGAGCATGTTGTCGACCTCGTGTTTCGGCATGGGCAGGGGATGCCCCTTCGTTCCGGCGAAGTTGATCACGCCGTCGGTTTCCTGGATGAAATACCAAGTGCGGTCCACGAGGGTGTTGTCCTCGTTGAGCAGGTGCATGTTGACGATGATGTAGCCCGGATAGAACTTCCGGTTCGCCTCGCGCTTCTGCCCGCCGCGCACCTCCGACACCCTTTCCTGCGGCACCAGCACCTCGTAGACGAGATCGCTCATCTCCTCGAGCTCGGCGCGCCGCTCGAGGCTGTCCCGGACCTTCATCTCCTGGCCGGAGAGCACTTGGATCACGTACCACTGGTCTTTCGCTTGGGGGATCGTCGGCATCGAGGGGCGGGTGGGTGGGATTCGGAGAACGGCGGCATCAGAACCCGCTCGTGAGGAAGGTCATCGTCTGGCGCATGGCGAAGTCGATGGTCGCGACGAAGGCACCGAGCAGCACCATCGCCACGAGGACGACGACGGTGGAGTCGATCAGCTGCTTGTATTTCCTGACCCCCTTTTCCTTCGGGTCCCAAGGCCAAGTGGCCTTGCGCAGCTCGCCGCGCACTTCGCCAAGATATTTTCCCAATTTCATCGTCTCTGCTGTCGTTCAACTGGCCTTCCGGCCTTGGCGCCACCGTTCCGGAAACTGGCAGGGCAGGCGAGACTCGAACTCGCAACCAACGGTTTTGGAGACCGCTACTCTACCAATTGAGCTACTACCCTGTTCAGACTGAAGTTGTTTCGGTGGCGGAAAGAGGGGAGCCGACAAATCGGATCCCCTCCGGAATGCCCCGTCGCCTCGGCGCGGGAGAACCCGCGCCAGGCCGGGATGAGGTTCGGCGAATCACTCGACGATCTCGGAGACGCGCCCCGCGCCGACGGTGCGGCCACCCTCGCGGATCGCGAAACGGAGTTCCTTCTCCATC
>CAYMMC010000102.1:0-8873 GCA_964391125.1 uncultured Akkermansia sp. | reverse complement strand
CCCTAGCAGCCCGTCGGACTTAAGGCCATCGCTTTTCAATTTCAGTCCGATCCCGGATCAAGGTCCGTGATCGGTTGCGGATCGGTCATCTGCTGTGCGGTTGATCACAGGGTGGCCCGCCTGCGTTCCACCTTCGTTGACGTCGTGGCAGAGCGTTGGGAGCAACGCCGAGAGGTGTTTTACCCGACTTTGATCGCCATTCCGAGCTTGAAGAGGCGTTTGAGGTTGTAACTGGTGCTCACCAGCGTCCATTCCAGGTCCGCTTTCTCCAAACCTCGCAGCAAAAAACGCCGAAAGCCAAGTGTCTCTTTGATGATGCCGAAGACGGGTTCGACGGTCTGCTTGCGGAGTCCGTAGAGCTTCCGGCCTGCCTTGGTCTCCAACCGGTGCGCCATGATCTCGCCCACTTTCGCTCCGGGTGGCGGAGCTGGTGGATCGGGTCGCTCTTCCAGCTGGCTCACACTGCGGCCGTGGCTCTGTCGCTTCATCGCCGCGTAAACCTTGGGGCCTCGGCCTTCGTCCTCCACGGCGGCGACGGCTTTCTCGCTGTAGTAGCCGCTGTCGACCAGCGCGGCGGAGACCGTGCCGACGGTAGGACTCACGGCGGCCAAAGTCGGTTGCATCTGTTCCTTGTCGTTGGGCGCGTCGCTGACGCGATTGCTGACGATGAGCATGGTCTCGACCTCCACAGCAGCCTGTGCGTTGTAGCACTGCTCGAAGCTGCCGCCGTCTTTCATGATCCGGCTTTCGGGATCGGTGAAGTTGTATTGGTCTTTGGGACGGGGACCGGCGGAGGGAGGGCCGGGCTTCTTGCTCCGGCTCTTGCGACCGGTCTCTTTTTCCCTGGCTTCGCGAGCGGCGAGCTTGGCTTCGTATTCGGCTTGCTCGATCTCAAGCTGCGCCCGAGCTCGCTCCTCCATCGCTTTCTTCGCCTCCTTGAGCTTGGCGATGCGGTCTTCGCGCCGCTTGATTTCCTCGGGGATGCTCAGTCCGTCCTGGAGCGGAGTGCTGTCGGCCTCCTCGGCTTTGGCAAGCAGTTCGCCGATCTGCTCCTCGGCGATTTTCATCTGCTTTTCCACATGATCGTAGCTCATCGCGCTGTGTTTGCTGGCGCTGGCCAGGATTTTGGTCCCGTCTATCGACACGGTGATGTCTCCCACCTTGAGCACGCGGGCGTTGGCCGCCAACTCCAGCACCTGGTGAAAGGCACTGACAAGCAGTTCCTTGTTTTCGCGCCGAAACTTGCAGATGGAGTCGTGGTCGGGATGGGTGTCGGCACACAGCAGACGCACGGCCACGTTCTCGTAGGTTTGGCACTCGATGCGGCGGCTTGAGAAGGTGCCGGTGGCGTAGGAGTAGATCAGAAGCCCGAGCATCATCGAGGGCGGATATTGCGCCGAACCGGTACCCCTCTCGTTGACGCGGGCGCGGCCGAGGTCCAAGGCGTCCACCGCATCCATAACAAAGTGGACCATGTGGTCGGCTTTCACCCAGTCCCGTAGATCCGGTGGAAGCAGAAGCGGGGTGTCGCGGTCGATATTGACGAACTTGGCGGCCATGCCAACACCTTAGCGCAGGGCATGTAATTGTCATTCGCTTAAGTCCGACAGGCTGCTAGCTCCTGGCTCTACTCCACCGCGGGAATCATCCCGTAGTCGCCGTCCTCGCGGCGGTAGAGGATGGCGAGCTGCTCGGTCTTGGCGTCGTGGAAGAGGATGAAGGGCTTTTCGTTCATTTCCATGTCCATGATGGCCTCGTCGGTGAAGAGGTGCTTGATCTTGTACTTCTCCTTGTGGACGATGTGGGGCACGTGCTCCTGCTCGGGCTCCTCGGGGAGCTCGGAGGGGAAGACGCTCTCGTGGACGAGGCGCATGGAGCGGCGCTTCTTCTCGGGACGGTAGGCCTTGAGCATGCGGGTCTTGTGCTTGCGCATGCGGCGCGCGATCTTGGAGATGGTCTCGTCGATGGAGGCGTACATGTCCTGCGTGGTGGTCTCGGCCTCGATGACGATGTGGTTCGCGCAGAAGAGGATGATCTCGGCGATATGGCGGTCCTGCTCGACGCTGAGGAGGACCCTGGCCTCGATGATCTTGGGGTAGTCGAGGTGCAAGCCGGCCACTTTCTTTTCGGCGTGTTCGCGCATCGCCGCGGTGACGGAGACGTGGCGGCCGGTGACGGTGATGGGCAGGTTGACGTTGGTGACTTGCATGGTTCGTATGGTTTTGTTCTTGTGCCGGGATTCCCCGGACTTGCTTGAATGGTACCAGAGGATGGAGTCTTTTGACAAGCGATCAAAGGCGGCGTTCGTGCGCGAAAAGGCTTGACCGAAAAGGCGTCCGCCCGGCTCCTCACATCGTAAAGCGGTCGCCGAGATAGAGCTCCCGGCTGACGGGGTCGTTGATGAGGAAGTCGCGGCTGCCTTCGCGGAGGACGCGGCCTTCGTAGATGAGGTAGGCGCGGTCGACGAGCTCGAGGGTTTGGCGGGCGTTGTGGTCGGTGATGAGGATGGCGAGGCCGGACCGGCGAAGGTCCTCGACGATGTTCTGGATCTCGTTCACGGCGATGGGGTCGACGCCGGAGAAGGGCTCGTCGAGCATGAGCAGGCTGGGCATGGTGACGAGGGAGCGGGCGATGGTGAGCCTTCGCTTCTCGCCGCCGGAGCAGGTCAGGGCGACGTTCTTGCGGATGTGGGTGATGGAGAAGCGCTCCAGCAGCTCCTGGCATCGGGCGAGGCGCTCCTTGCGGGGGAGGTCGAGGGTCTCGAGGACGGCGAGGAGGTTCTCCTCGACGGTGAGCTTCCGGAAGATGGACTCCTCCTGGGGCAGGTAGCCCATGCCGAGCCGGGCGCGCTGGTACATCGGCACGGAGGTGACGTCGTGTCCGTTGAAGAGAACCTGGCCGCCGTTCGGCGGGACGAGGCCGACGATCATGTAGAAGCTGGTCGTCTTCCCGGCGCCGTTGGGCCCGAGGAGTCCGACGATCTCTCCGGGGCGGACGTGGATGTCGACGCCGTTCACGACGGTGCGCCCGTCGTAGATTTTGACGAGTCCGCGGGTCTGGAGCAAGGAGCCCTCCGCGTCGTCGGAAGCGAGGGACCGGTCGCTTTCGAAGGCGAGGTCGGAGCGATCCTTCCTGGTTTTGGGGGATGGCCCGTCCGCGGCGGGGGCGGAAGCGGACAGGCTGGTCGGATCGGCGCTGTGGATGGAGAGGAATTCTTCGTCCTCGATCTCGGGTTGCGGCGGCGCGGGCGGCGGCTTCCGGGAGGCAGGCTCCTCAAGGGGATGCGGCTCCACGTGGACGGGCGGGCGCAGCTTCACCGGCGTCTTCGGGCCGGCCGGGGGCGGCGGAGCGGTCTGCACGGAACGGGCGGCGGGACGGGTCTCCTCGGCGTAGTCGCCGGAACGCTTCGGGGGGGCGGGCTCGAAGAACCCGGAAAGGTCGTCTCTGTCGTCGGGATGGCTCATGGCGAACGGAAGGCGGAGGCGGCGCGGCCCTCGCGCGGCGGCGGATCAGCGCATGCGGTCGAAGGCGGTGTCGAGCCCGCCGGGCATGCCGATGCCTTTCTTCTTCCCGTCGCCGTCCTTGTTCTCGACGGGGATGACGATGTGGCTCCGGTTCGTCGATCCCGTGATCTCGTAGAAGCCGTTCCCCCGCATGATGATCTTCGCGTCCTCGGAAGTGGTCCTGACGAAGCTGTCGCCGTCCTGGATGTAGGGGGGGCCGCCGGAAAGGACGAACTCCTGCGTGAGCGCGTTGTAGTCGGCGCGGCGGCCGAGGGCGATCTGGGTTTTCTTCTTCCCTTTCTCGTCGACGGCGAAGCGCTTGATTTCGACCATGCCTCCCGAGGCGATGGCCCGCTTGAAGCTGGAATCGGTCTCGCTGCCGTCCTGTCCCACTCCGTCGGCGAGGTGGATCTCGAGCTTGTCGCATTTCATCTCGTAGTCGGGGGAATCGACGAAGACGTCGCCGGTGAAAATGAGGATGCCCTTGGTGTTGTCCATGACGGCCTCCTTGGAGAGGACTTCCATGTGCTGGGGGCCGGCGGCGGGATGGCCGCCGGCGGCTCTGTCGGGGTATCTCCTCGAGAGCGGCACCGGGGCGGGGGCTTCGGCGACGTCGAGGTCCGGCAGCGCGGGGACGGTGGGGGCGCTGGTGGCGATGGGGCGGGCGGCGATGGGCTGGACGACGGTGTCCGAGGCGGGCGGTCCGGGCGCTGGCGTGACGGGGGCGTTGGGTTCGGGAACGGCCGGGGCACCGGGCTCCACCGGCATGGCCACGGGGGTGGGGGCGCCGCCGGAAATGCCCGGCGCGGGGCGGGTCGCGGGAACATCGGCGGGAGGTGCCGCCTCGGTCGCTCCGGTCGTTTCGTCTGCGGCGTCCGGCTTGGCCCGCAGCATCGTGGCGGCTTCGGAGAGGGCTTCTGCGGCCTCGGCGCCGGCTTCGGTTTCGGTCGCCTTGGCGACGGCCTCGGTGGCCTTGGCGACGGCCCGGTCGAGGGTGCCGTCGCTTTTCGCCTGGACGGCGGCGGCCTTCAGCTTGTCGGCGTCGATCCCGTCGGTGTCGATCTGGAACTGCCTCGCGGCCTCGCGAACGGCTTCCTCGGGATCCTGTCGCATGTCTTCGAGGGCGGCGTCGGGATCCTGCTTGACGGAGCGAAGCACGTTCCTCAGGCGCGGGTTGGACATGATGTTCTGACCGGCGGCCTCGAGTTCGGCGGCGGCGTCCTGGGCGGCGAGGGGAAAGGCGCCGGGGACGGACGGGGCGAGGGCGAGCACGAATGCGAGCAAGGGAACGGCGGATCGGTTCATGACGGTCGATGGTGGGGCGTCTGCGGATCAGGGGGTGTCCGTCTTCGCGGCGTTGGCGCCGGGGAGACCGAAGCCGGGCGCGATCTGGCCGGCGTCGGGGACGACGAGCCGCACGTTCCCGACGAGACGGGCGACTTGCGAGCCGGTCTGGAAGGTCATGGTGTCCCCGGTCATGGTGAAGCGGGGCTGTTCGATGGTCGAGGGGGTCTTGCTCCTGAGCTCGCCGGAGACGAGGTCGTAGGCGGCCTCGTCCATGGAGATGGTGGTCTCGGGCTTGCCCTCGGCGTTGTGGACGTGGACGACGAGATTGACCAGATCGAGAAACTGCTCGTCGACCCGGGTGACGGAATCGGCGGTCAACACCGACTTCAGCTTGTCGTTGGTGTAGGAGGGGATGGCGACGCCTCTGAACTCCCGCCCCACGGGCATGTGGTCGGTGAGTTCGGAGGGGAGGGCGGATTTCACGGCCTCTTCGGCGGGCTTCGCGGCGCGCGGCCCCTTGCGACGCCCCTTCCCTTCGGGCTGGTCCTCCTGCGCCGGCGCCGAACCGAGGGCGACGACGAACAGCGCGAGGAGGCAGGGCAGGCCGCGGATGGAGAAGGCGCGGGTCATGCGGCGGTGCGCCGGACGAGGGCGTGGAGTTCTCGCAACTGGACGAGGATCGGCTCCAGGCGGTCGAGGGGCACTTGGTTCGGCCCGTCGCTGGGGGCGTTCGCAGGGTCGGGGTGGGTCTCCAGAAAGACGCCGTCGCATCCCGCCGCGACGGCGGCGCGGGCGAGGACGGGGGCGAGGCGTCCGTCTCCGCCGCTGGAGGCGCCTTCGCCGCCGGGACGCTGCACGGAATGGGTCGCGTCGAAGACGACCCGCACGCCTGCTTCCTGCATCCAAGGGATGGCTCTCATGTCCGCGACGAGATTGTTGTAGCCGAAGGTGGTGCCCCGTTCGGTGATGAAATAGTTCCGGCAGCCGAAGGCGTCGAGCTTGTCGGCTATGTTCCTAACGTCCCAAGGCGCGAGAAATTGGCCCTTTTTCACGTTCACGGCGCGCCCCGTCCTGGCGGCGGCCTCGATCAGGTCGGTCTGGCGGCAGAGAAAGGCGGGAATCTGGAGGACGTCGACGAACTCCGCCGCGATCCGGGCCTCCTCCGCCGTGTGGACGTCGGTGGTGACGGGGGCTCCGACCGCAGCGCCGACCTCCGCGAGGAGACGGCAGCCCGCTTCGCACCCCATCCCCCGGAAGGAGTTCACCGAGCTACGGTTGGCCTTGTCGTAGCTGGCCTTGAGGACGAAGTCGACTCCGGCGGCATCGGCGGCCGCCCGCACCCGGGGGGCGACGCGGTGGAGGAATTCGGCGGACTCGATCACGCAGGGACCGAGAATGAAAAGGGGGCGCTCTCCGCCCAGCCGGTAGGGGCCGATGGAGACGGTGTCCGTGGGGGTTCCCAAGCTCATGTTCAAGCCGCGAACCTAATGCGTCGGGACGGACGTGGCAAGCTCCTTGGGAACGACCGGGGCGATCTGCGGCGCGATCCTGGCGGGGCATCTGGCGAAGCCGCGCCGCCACGTCTCCGCAACGTCGCAAGCCGCGTCCGCCCACCGTCTCCGGATGGCGGGCCGGGCGCCCTCCGCTCCCGGGGAGGCGGAGGGCGACAGGCAGCGGAAGGCGCCTCGAGGCCGGCCTCAGTCGGCCACGGCGTCTTCGGGCAGGGGCTTGCCTTTGGTCTCCTCCAGGAAGAACAGGGCGACGAGGCCGAGAAGGAAGATCAGGCTCATCCACTGGCAGGTCGAGCGGAAGGCCTCCAGCTTCTCGGCCGGGGTGGTCGCCCCGACGGCGAGCCGCTGCAGCAGGAGCCCCATGGTGAAGGGGCCGCTCGCCGCGAGGAAGCGCCCCACGTTGTAGCAGAAGCTCGTCCCGGTGCTGCGCAACCGGGTCGGGAACAGCTCGGGCAGGTAGATGGCGAAGCCGGCGAAGAGGGCAAGCTGGAAGAAGCCCATCACCGCGCTCATCCAGACGTCGCTGACGCCGTTGAAGAACTCGAAGTAGCCCCAGGTCGCCGCCATCGCGCCGACGAAGGCGAGGGCGAAGGCTGGCTTCCGTCCGGTGCGCTGGGCCAGCCAGGCGAAGGCGATCATGCCGAAGAAGGAGCCCATGTTCTGGACGATGCTGTTGATCCCCTTCCACTTCGCCTCGGCGGCCTTGATCTCGGTTTCGGCGATGCCCTGGTCGCGGAGGGAGTTGGAGATGACGTCGCCGACCAGCTCGGGAGCGAAGAAGCCGATGCCCCACAGCCCGATGACGCCGGAGATGCAGAGCATCATGCCGAGGAGGGCGGGCTTGCGCCAGCGGGCCTCGCCGAGGAGGCTGCGGTAGGAGCCCATGCCCTTGCCCGAGATCCTGCTCTGCTCGCGAGCCTTCACCCACTTCTCCGGCTCCTTCAGCTTCGCCTGGATGAAGACGCAGAGGAAGGCCGGGACCGCCCCCATGAGGAAGGCGATCTTCCAGGCCGTGCCGGCGGTGAGGGAGCCCGACGCGATGAGGCTCCCGATCCACATGCTGATGAGCCCGGCGGTGATGTTGCCCACGGCGGAGAGCGCCTGCAGGAGCCCGAGGGCGCCTGTCCTCGCGTGATCCGGGAGGGAGTCGGCGACGAGCGCGACGGCCAGGCCGAAGACCCCGCCGACCCCGAGCCCCGTGACGAAGCGGTAGGCCGCGAAGTCGAGCCAGCCCTTGGAGAGCGCCGACAGGCCGGTGAACACCGAATAGAGCAGCACCGTCGTCGTCAGCATCTTCGCCCGACCGAACTTGTCGCCGAGCGAGCCGAAGATGAGGCCGCCCGTGGCCCAGCCCGCCACGAAGATGGAGGTCGCGTAGCCGCCGTAGGTCTTGACCACGGTCGGATCGGTCCCCTCGGGCAGCAGGTTCTCGAGGGCCTGGTTGCGGAACAGAAGGAAGATCTGCTGGTCGAGGCAGTCGAAGAGCCAGGCGAGCGAGGCCATCGCGAAGACGAACCAATGGTAGGGTGTCAGGGAACGCCACCAAGGGCCTTGGGCGAGGGGGGATGCAGGAGAAGTCATGGGATTTGAAATATCCGGGACGACAGCGAATCCACCGAACCTCGGATTCGCGCATCGTGTCGCATCCCGCGCGATGCGTCAAGGGCGGTCACGCGCCTTCGTGATCGGGCCCCACGGCTGGATCGCAGGGAGGTTCCCCTGACGCGCACTCATCCCAGCTCCGCCTCGAACGTCGCCATGTCCACCAGCGGCGCGGCTTGCTCGCCCGTCATCCGGCGCAGCGAGGCGCCGTCCTTGAAACCGCTGCCGGTCACGACGCAGACGACGGTCGCCTCCGGATCGATCTCGCCCCTGGCGGCGGCGCACAGCGCTCCGGCGAGGGCGACGGCTCCGGCGGGCTCGGCGAAGATCCCTTCCTCCCGCGCGAGGCGGGACTGCCATTCGTAGACGGAGGCGTCGGGGACGAGGTGCCCGTTGCCGCCGCTGGCGCGGCAGGCGGCGATGACGGCATTGGCGTCGAGCAGGTTCGGCACCTGGAGCCCGCTCACCGTCGTCGTGCAGGGATCGACGCGCCGTCCGTGGTCGCGGCCTTCGCGGAGCGGACCGGCGATGGTGTCGTTGCCCTCGGGCTGCACGCAGTGGACGGCTGGCGAGGCGGCGCATCGCTCGAAGCCGCGGGCGGTCGCAAGGCAGAGCCCGCCGCCGCCGGACGGCAGAAAGACGTGGTCGATCCGCGAGGCCAGTTGGGCGTCGAGCTCGAGGGCGAGCGTCTCGACGCCGCGCATTCCTTCGGGACTGACGGAGTAGGCGCTGACCTCCAGCGACCAGCCGGGGCGCTTGGCGAGGCGGCGCAAATCCGCGAAGGTCCGCGCCGTCGCTTCGGGATCGAGTCCGAAGCCGCGGATGCGGCGCAGGACCGCGCCGTAGGCGAGCATCTGGCGCAGCTTGTCCTCGGGCGCAGGCTCGACGATGGCGAGGTGGAGGGGGATTCCCGCCACCGCGCAGGCGGCCGCGAGCGCGGCCCCCGTGTTGCCGCTCGAGGTGGCGAGGC
>CAYMMC010000101.1:0-8876 GCA_964391125.1 uncultured Akkermansia sp. | reverse complement strand
ATCGCCTACGGTCGCGAGGCGCTTCCCGCCGAGATCGAGGCCGCCCTCGCCTTCGTCGATGAGCCGGCCAGCTCGGTCGAGGCTCCGGCGGATCCCGACGACAAGTTCCCCAACGAAAACGGCCTTCGCCCCGCCTCGCAGTTCTTTTCGAAAACGGGCGGCATCGCCGTCGGCGAGAAGGCTCTATGGCTCCAGCCCGGCAGCCGCTTCGAGCGCCTCGAGCTCTCCGGCTTGAAACTGCCCGAGGAGGACTTCACCATCGAAGCCGTCGCCGTGCTCGACAACGTCCACTCCGACGCCTCGGTCAACACCCTGCTGAGCCGCTGGAGCGGCTCGCAGGACGAAGTGGGCTGGTCCCTCGGCGTCACCAGCGCGAAGTCGCGCTACGACCCGCGGAACTTCATCCTCCAGATCGTCGGCGACGATTTCCAGAAAAACCGCCTCTACGAGGTCGTCGCCTCGGGCCTGCGCGTGCCCCTGGGCAAGCCGGTCTACCTCGGCGCCGCCGTCTCCGCCCGTCCCTCCAAGGCGGACCTCGCCAAGGGCAGCGTCACCTTCTACCTGAAGGATCTCTCCGAGCCCGCCTCGCCGCTCCGGAGCGAGACGGTCCCGCACCAGGTCGTCGGCGGACTCGCCGCAAAGCAGGTCGTCGCCACCCTCCTCGGCGGTCGCGCCCAGTCCGGCCACCTCTGGGACGGACAGCTCGCCCGCCTCGCCGTCAGCGAAGGCGCCCTGCGCCAGGAGCAGCTCCTCGTCTCCCCGCAGCGCTCCGAGGCCGAGTCCCTCCTCCCCGAGCCCCGCCGCGTCCTCGACTGGACCTTCGCCGGCGCCGACGGCGAGACGCCCGCCCCCGGCGCCGCGTGGAGGCGGAACGCCAAGGACCCCGCCGCCAGCCCCGCTCCGCCCCGTCTCCTCGGCGCGGTCGCCGACTTCTGCCACGCTTTGCTGAACTCGAACGAGTTCCTCTATCTGCATTGAGCGGTTTAGCCGTTTAGCCCTAGCTCCTGAATTCCAGCTCCTAGCTCCATGTCCTTCTGCCACCGCATCGACCATCCCACGAGCCGCCGCGAGTTTCTCGGGCGCGCCGGAGCCGGCTTCGGCGCCGTCGCCCTCTCCGCCCTCGCCGGACAGAATCTGATCGCCTCGGGCGGCACCCCCAACCCCGTCGCGGCGAAGATCCCCCATCGCCTGGGGCGGGCCAAGAACGTGATCTGGCTCTTCATGGAGGGCGGTCCCAGCCACCTCGACCTCTTCGACCCCAAGCCCCTCCTCAACAAGCTCGCCGGCCAGGCCCTGCCCGACAGCTTCGAGCGCCCCGTCACCGCCATGGGCGAGGTCAACTCGCCCCTGCTCGAGTCGAAGCGGCAATGGAAGCGGCACGGCGAGAGCGGCCTCTGGATCTCCGACTGGCTGCCCAACCATTCGAAGATCGCCGACGAGCTCTGCGTGATCCGCTCCTGCGTCTCCGACGGCATCAACCACGCCGGCGGCGTCTGCCAGATGAACACCGGCTCCGTCTTCGGCGGGCGCCCCTCGCTCGGCTCCTGGGTCTCCTACGGCCTCGGGACCGAGAACGACAGTCTGCCCGCCTTCGTCGTGATCAAGGACTCGAACTCCATGGTCGTGAACGGGACCCGGATGTGGGGCTCGGGCTTCATCCCCGCCGTCCACCAAGGCGCCCTTTTCGAGAACGGGAACGAGCCGATCAAGAACCTCAACAACCCCTCCGGCGTGAACGACGCCCGGCAGCGGCGCAAGCTCGAGTTCATCGAGCGGCTCAACCGCGGCCACCATGTCCACCGCTCCTCCAACACCGATCTCGAGGCCCGAATCCGCAGCTACGAGCTCGCCTTCCGCATGCAGGCCGCCGCCCCCGAGGCCATCGACCTCGACAGCGAGCCCGAGCACATCAAGCAGCTCTACGGCCTCGACCAGAAGGAGACCGAGGTCTACGGCCGCCAATGCCTCATGGCCCGCCGCCTCGTCGAGCGCGGCGTGCGCTTCGTGCAGCTCTACCACGGGGCGGGGAGCAAGTGGGACAGCCATTCGAAGATGGAGGAGAACCACGGCCGCCTCTGCGCCAACGTCGACCAACCCATCGTCGGCCTCGTCCAGGACCTGAAGCAGCGCGGCCTCCTCGACGACACCCTCGTGATCTGGGGCGGCGAGTTCGGCCGCACCCCCATGAGCGAGAAGGGCGACGGGCGCGACCACAACCCCACCGGCTTCACCATGTGGATGGCCGGGGGCGGGGTCAAGGGCGGCCAGACCGTCGGCGCGACCGACGAGCTCGGCCTCTACGCCGTCGAGGACAAGCTGCACGTCCACGACATCCACTCCACCATCATGGCCTTGCTGGGCCTCGACCACACCGAGGTCGTCTACATGCACAAGGGACGTCCCGAGCGCGTCGACCTCAACGAGGGGCACGTCAAGGAGGCCGTCTTCGCGGGATGAGACCGTCGCCGCCGGGTCGCGGGGGAGGGGCGCCTCCGGCCTCGCGGCGGAAAGATTCTCCAAGCGTTTCCTACGGCTCTTCCCCTTCGCTGCGGAGCGCCTCCAGCATCGCCTCGATCTGCTCGAGATGTTTCAGGGGCAGGCGTCGGCGCTGATGCTTGTTCCACAGCACTTCCCTCAGCGACTCCATCGCCGGCAGCGGCAGCATCTCGTGGGCGTTCCACGCGGGATCGCTCTTCCGGGTCGCGTAGAACTGCCAGCGCCCGGCGTGGTGGGTCGCCCGGTAGTAGACGAGTTCGCCGTCCTCGTCGCGCTCGCGCCATTCGTGCTTCGTCATGACGCGGAGAGCACCTCCTTCAGCGTCGCGATGCAGCGCTCGTTCTGCGGCATCGTCCCCACCGAGATCCGGATCCATTCGGGCAGCTTGTAGCCGCGCATCGCCCGGACGATGACGCCGCGCTTCAGCATCGCCTGGAAGACCGCGTCGCCGTCCCCGACCTTCACGAGCACGAAATTCGCGTGGCTCGGCACGTAGTCCAACCCCATCTCGGCGAAGGAGCGCTCCAGATAGGCGCGGCCTTCGTCGTTCAGCTCCCGCGTCCGCCGCTGATGCTCCTCGTCGAGCAGTCCGGCGACGGCGCCGGCCTGGGCGATGGAATTCGTGTTGAAGGGCTGGCGGCACTTCTGGAGGACCCCCGCGATCTCCGGGGTGGTCAGTCCGAATCCGATGCGCAGTCCGGCGAGGCCCTGGATCTTCGAAAAGGTGCGCATCACCACCACGTTGCGCCCTTCGCGGATGTATTTCAGCGTGTCGGGCGCGTCGGGGACGAACTCGTGGTAGGCCTCGTCGAAGATCACGACGGCATGGTCCGGCACCCGCTCCATGAAGCGGTCGATCTCGGCCTCGCCGACCATGGTGCCGGTGGGATTGTTCGGATTCGCGACGAAGACCATGCGGGTGCGCGGCGTGATCGCCGCGGCCATCGCCTCGAGGTCGTGGACGAAGCCCGGGTCGGGCACTTCCACGGTGGTGGCCCCGAAGAGGGTGGCCATCAGCTTGTAGACGACGAAGGCGTGCTCCGCCGCGATCACCTCGTCGCCGGGATTGAGAAAGCCGTGGCCGATCAGCTCGATGATCTCGTTCGAGCCGTTGCTGATGACGACGTTCTCCCGGCCGAATCCGAACTTCTCCGCGATGGCGGTGCGCAGCCGGTAGCCCCCGCCGTCGGGATAGATGTGGACCCCCTCGGCCGCCTCCTTCATCGCGGCGATGGCCTTCGGAGAGGGGCCGAGCGGATTCTCGTTCGATGCCAGCTTGACGATGTCGGCGGGATCGAGGCCCAGCTCGCGGGCGGTTTCGTCGATGGGTTTTCCAGGATCGTAGGCGACGAGACCCTCGAGCCAGGGATGGGCGTGTTGGACGACGGAGGACATGGATGCTAGGGGATGGACGCCCCGGAACATGGAGGGCGCAACCGTGCGCAAGGTATCCCTCCCGCCCCGCTCCACAACCCGATTTGCGTCGCGGCCCTCGCCGGCGCCTTGGATCGCGCCATTGCGCCGAAGACTGGCTTGACGCGCCGGCCCGCTCCGCGATTCAATCGCGGCATGATCGCGATGCATCGTTTCCGGGCGCTTCCTCCCCGGTTTCTCCACGGATTCTCCGGCCGGTTTCTGCTGGCGCCCTTGCTTTGCGCGGGGACTCTCGCCCCGGCCGTCGCGGCGGATCCGGTGCCGCAGGAGCTCCGCGAGGCGGTGGAACGCCTGGAGCAGCGGGGCGGGGCCGGCGTCCTGTTGCGGAGCGTCGATGCGGAAAGCTTCCGCGATCTGGCCTACGTCGAGAACGGCCACGAACGGCAGACGCTGGATCTCCACGTGCCCGGCGGAAAGCGAGCCGGGCGGATGCCGACGGTCGTCTTCATTCACGGCGGCGGCTGGCGCAACGGTCGGAAGAGCACCTCGACCGCGCTCCCGCTGATCGTGCGGGGCTACGCCGTGGCCGGCATCGGCTACCGGCTGAGCGACGCGGCCCAATTCCCCGCCCAGATCCACGATTGCAAGGCGGCGATCCGCTGGCTGCGCGCGAACGCGGACCGATACGGTCTCGATCCCGACCGCATCGGCGTGTGGGGCCAGTCGGCCGGCGCCCATCTCGCCGCGCTGCTGGGCACCGCCGGCGACGTGGCCGAGCTCGAGGGGGATCTCGGCGAGCGCGGCGTCTCCAGCCGGGTCCAGGCGGTCTGCGACGCCTACGGACCCGCCGATTTCCTGTTGGGCGACATCGGGGGCCGCTCCGACAACCCAAGCGGACCGGTCGCGCTGCTGCTGGGCGGTCCTCCCATGGAGAGGCGGGAGCTCGCGCGGCGGGCCAGTCCGGTCCATTGGATTTCCCCCGACGACGCTCCGACGCTGATCCTCCAAGGCGGCCTGGACCGCACCGTTCCCCCCGTGCAGAGCCGGACCTTGGCCGAACGGCTCCGGGCCGCCGGGGTGGAGACCGAGCTGCTGGAATTTCCCGAGGCCAGCCACGGCGGTCCCGAGTTCAAAAGTCCCGAGACCCTCGCGAAGATCGCGGCCTTCTTCGACAAGCACCTCAAGGGCGGCCTTTGAAGGGCGGCCGGAGGCTCTCGAACGGCTGGACGTCGCCACGCCGGGCGGCGTCGCCTACAGGCCTCCGGCTTCGCCGGTTTCGGGCGTCGCCACGCCGGACCGCCGGGCCTGCGCCGCCGCGACGATGCGGGGCATGTAGGGGTCGGGGTTCGCGTCGAAGGCCCGCACGCAGGGCGTGCAGCAGAACAGCACCTCGTGGCCCTGGTGGACTCGGCGGTGCTTGGGACCGGCGGCGTCGAAGGGCTTCTGGATCACCGCGCAGGTGGTGAAGGGGTAGGGGACCACGGCGCTGCCGAGCTCCCGGTCGAGCTGCGCCGTCTCCTTGAGCGAGGGCCTCGGCGCCGCAGGGGCGGCGGCGGGCTTCGGGGCGGGATCGGCGCTCGCGACTCCGGTCGACTCCGTCGTGGCGCAGGCGGAGAGGAGGGAGATGACGCAGAGCGTGACGATGAAGGCAGGGCGGCACATGGGAACCTGCACGAAGATGGTCCGGTCCGGTCTCCGCCGCAAGCGCGAGATGGAGGCAGTGCCGCTCAGGCGTGACAATTCCGTTGCAGGCAGGAATCCCCACGACAAGGCTCTACCCATCGAGTAGGATCGTTTTCATGAAACCGCTCATCGCTGAGAGCCTAGCCACCTTCACGCTCGTTTTCGTGGGTACCGGAGCGATCGTCGTCGATGCTGTCTCAGGCGGTGCGGTCACCCACTTTGGCGTGGCGCTCGTCTTTGGCCTCGTCGTTCTTGCCATGGTCCATGCGGTCGGTGACGTCTCCGGCGCCCACATCAACCCTGCCGTGACCCTCGCCTTCTTCGTCTCGGGACATCTTCGTGGAAAGTTGGTCGCCCCCTATCTCTTTGCCCAGATCGTGGGCGCCACTGCCGCCAGCGGCCTGCTGTGCATCCTCTTTCCCGGCCATCCGACTCTCGGAGCGACTTTGCCCGCGGGATCGGCCCTTCAGTCCTTCGTGATCGAGCTGATCCTGACCGCGATCCTCATGTTCACGATCCTTGGCGTCTCGATAGGTGCTGGGAAGCAGAGCATCCCCGCAGGAATTGCGATAGGTTCGGCGGTCGCGTTGGCCGCTCTCTTTGGCGGGCCGATTTCCGGGGCCTCCTTGAACCCGGCTCGCTCTCTGGCTCCCGCGCTGGTTACGGGAAATTTCGAATCGCTCTGGATCTACCTGCTCGCGCCGGTCGCCGGAGCCCTCTTCGCCGTCGCAGCCTGCCGATGCACTCGCGCAGCAGATTGCTGTCGCCGCTGCATTTTGAGCCAAGCTGAGTCAATCTCATGAACCGAGTCCTTTTCGTCTGCATCCACAACAGCGCTCGCAGCCAGATGGCAGAGGCCTTCGTCAACACGTTTTGCCCGGAGCGTTTCGAAGCGCACAGCGCCGGGATCGAGCCCGGCAGGCTGAATCCCCTCGTCGTCGAAACCATGGCCGAGATCGGCATCGATATTTCGGGCAAGGCGACCAAGAGCGTGGACGACATGCTCGACAGCGGGCTCGTCTTCTCTCACGTCGTCACCGTCTGCGACGAAGCGAGCGCGGAGCGCTGCCCCTTCTTCCCCGGGGGTGGAGAACGACTCCATTGGGGGTTTCCCGATCCTTCCTCCCTGGCGGGAACGGACGAGGAGCGCCTCGCCCGCACCCGCGAAATCCGCGATGCGATCCGGGCCCGGGTGCAGGCATGGTGCGAGACTGCGGGCTGAGAGCCGTGCGCGTTCTACGTTCCGCAATCGTCCGAGCCGCACTTTCCGCAGCTTCCCGCGGACCGCGTCCGGCGGAGGAGGCGCCGCAGCGTCGCCAGCAACACGAGCGCGACGACGGCGAGGGCCGCCCAGGTCTGCCAGTCGGTGGAGGGGGCGGACGGTTCCATTTTTCAGGCGAAGCCGAGGAGACGGCCGGTCTGGTAGACGAGGAGCGAGGCCAGGGCGGCGAAGGCCATCATGAAGAGGAATTGCCCCGCCGCCCATTTCCACGAGCCTGCCTCGCGGGCCACGACGGCGGAGGTGGGCAGGCATTGCAGGGCGTAGATGTAGAATACGAGCAGCGAGACGACCGCGGCGGGGCCGAACATGGGCCTGCCGTCCGGCCAGGTCTCCGCCGCGATCCGCTGCCGCAGGCGGCCCCGCGTCTCCACCTCGTCCTCGCTTTCTTCGATCTGGAAGAGCTGGGCCATCGAGCCGACGAAGACCTCCCGCGCGGCGAAGGAGGTGAGGATCGCCGTGCCGGTGCGCCCGTCGAAGCCGAGCGGCTTCACCAGCGGCTCGATCCAGTGGCTGATCCGCCCGACGAGGCTGTGGGCGAGGACCTCGGCCGGGTCGTCGCTCTCCAGCTTCGGATAGGTCGATGCCGCCCAGAGCAGGATCATCAGAGCGAGGATGACCGTCCCGGCCTTGCGCAGGAAGGCCCAGCCGCGGTCGAGGACGTGCCGGAAGATGTAGCCCCACTGCGGCAGGCGGTAGGGCGGCAGCTCGAGGAGGAAGTGGCTCTTCACCTCGTCCGGTCCGAGCCTGCCGCGGAGGAGGCGGGCCACGACGAAGGCGGTCCCGGTGCCGAGCGCGTAGATGGAGAGGAAGACGAGGGCCTGGGTGGTGCCGCCCTCGCTGCCGCCGAGGAGCAGGGGGACGAGGAGCAGGTAGACGGGGAGCCGCGCCGAGCAGCTCATCCAGGGCGCGACGAAGATGGTGACGAGCCGCTCTTTGGGCGAGTCGATCGTGCGCGTCGCCATCACCCCGGGAATGGCGCAGGCGTAGGAGCTGAGCAGCGGCAGGAAGGACTTGCCGCTGAGTCCGGCCCGGGCCATGACCCCGTCCATGAGGAAGGCGGCCCGCGCCATGTAGCCCGAGCTCTCCATCAGGCCGATGAAGAAGAAGAGCATCAGGATCTGCGGCAGGAAGATCACCACCGCGCCGACTCCGCCGATGATGCCCTCGGTGATCAGGTCGCGCAGGTCGCCCTCGGGCATGCGCGCTTCGACGGCGCCGGCGAGCCATTCCTGCAGGGACTCGATCCAGCCCATGGGGATCGAGGCGAAGGAGAAGATCGACCAGAAGAGGGAGAACATGATCCCCGCGAAGCAGACCCAGCCCAGCACGGGATGGAGGAGGACGGCGTCGAGGCGGTCGGAGAGGGTGGCGCTGTGCCGGGAGGGGCGGCGGGCGGCGAGCTCGGCCGCGGCGAGAGCGAAGGCGCGGCGGGCCTCCTCGTTCCCCTTCTCCCATCGCGGCTCCGGCGGCGGCGGAAAGGGGTGGCGCATCGCCTGCTTCAGCTCGACGATGCCCTTCCCCCGGTTCGCCTGGATCGGCACCACGGGCACGCCGAGCTCCTCGGACAGCTTCGTCGGATCGAGCCGCAGGCCCGACCGCTCCGCCGCGTCGACCATGTTCAAGGCGACGATGGTGGGCAGACCGAGCTCGAGGATCTCGAGGGCGAGCTGGAGGTGCCGCTCCAGATTCGAGGCGTCCAGCACGCAGACGACGAGGTCGGGCGCGGGATGCCGCCCGTGCCTCCCGTGCAGCACTTCGCTGGCGATGCGCTGGTCGGGCGAGCCGCCCTCCAGGCTGTAGCAGCCGGGCAGGTCGATCACCCCGAGCCTGCGCCCATGCGGCGTGAAGAACTCGCCGCGCTTCACCTCCACGGTCACGCCCCCGTAGTTTCCCACCTTCGCGACCGTGCCGCAGAGGGCGTTGAACAGCGTCGTCTTGCCCGCGTTCGGGTTTCCGGCCAGCGCGAAGCTTGCCTCGGGAGGTTCCAGGGCGCGAGGCCGGTCAGGAACAGCCACCGCCAGGCCTCGTCGCCGAACGCCGG
>CAYMMC010000100.1:0-8878 GCA_964391125.1 uncultured Akkermansia sp. | reverse complement strand
CGCCGGGGAGGCTGTCGAGCTTCGGCCGATCCGGCAGTGCCCATTCGTCGGGGGATTGCAATGGATGGACCCGCCACGAGGCGAGGGTAGGGCCGCTCGGGGCTACCCTTGAACCCTGCGGCGGTGCGCGGGGGGATGACGGAATGGGCGGGAAAGGCGTTCGACGCCTCTTGAGGAACGAGGTCGCAGGCCGCTTCGGGCGGCTCCGATCCCCAAAGCTCCGGGTTTATCGGAGGGATCTCATTCCGCCTCCGTCTCCACTGCCGCGCCGCCCTCGAGGGTGCGGTGGACGGGGCAGCGCGCCGCGATTTCGGCGAGGCGTTGCCGCTGGGCTTCGGTGAGGTCGCCTTCGAGGCGCAGCCGTCTCGTGAACCGGTCGGCGGGCGTGGAGTCGCGTTTGTCGTGGGCCACGCTCACCTCGATCCGCCCCAGCGGGAGTTGCTTGTGGTTCGCATACATGCGCAGGGTCATGGTGGTGCAGGCGCCGAGGGCGGCGGCGAGGAGATCGTAGGGCGCGGGGCCCGAGCCGAGCCCGCCGAGCTCCCGGGGTTCGTCGGCGAGGAAGCGGATGCCGCCGGCGAGGACCTCGGCCTGGAAGGCGCCGGCGCCCGTTTCGCGGACGACGATCCGGTCCGGGGGGGCGGAAGGTGGCGGCGCGGGGGCCTCCGGTTGCGGGGAAGGGACGAGGTAGCGCGAGGCCCAGGCGGCGATGAGGGTCGCCGCGAACTCCGCGTCCCGGCGGTCGGTCAGGAGGTGGTCGGCGCCGTCGAGCGAGACGAAGCTCTTGGGATGGAAGGCGGCCTGGTAGATCGCGGCGGCGTTGTCGATGCCGACGATCTCGTCCTGCGGCGAATGGAGGATCAGCAGCGGCTTGCGGAGCGCGCGGACGCGCCCGGCGAGGTCGTGGGTGGCCAGATCGTCGAGAAAGGACAGTCGCATGGGGAAGGGGCGGCCGCCGATGCGGACCTCGGCCTCGCCCTTCTCCCGGAGGGTTTCGATGTCGCCGGCGAAGAGGCGGGCGACATGCTCGACCTCGGCGGGGGCGCCGATGGTCGCCACCCCCTCCACTTCGGGGATCTGCGCGGCGGCCGCGAGGACGGCGGCGCCGCCGAGGCTGTGGCCGATCAGCAGGCCGGGGGCGTGCCCCGCCTGGCGCATCGCGTCGGCGGCGGCGAGGAGATCGGCGATGCTGCCGCTGAAGCCGCTCCCGGCGAAGTCTCCGCCGCTTTCCCCGAGTCCGGTGAAGTCGAAGCGGAGCACTCCGTAGCCCAGGGAGGTCAGCGCCCGTCCGAGCCGCGCCGCCGCGAGCGAATTCTTTGTGCAGGTGAAGCAGTGCGCGAAGAGGGCGAAGCCCGTGGCCGGGCCCTCGGGCAGATCGAGCCGGCCGGAGAGGCGCTGGCCGTCCGCGCCGGTGAAATCGAAGGATCGGGTCGGCATGGTTTTCGCGGGGTTCGAAGGGGCGGGACGGCGGGCGATCCCGGATGGCCTTCCTGTGGCGAAGTCCTCCGGCGTCTCGGCGCGGGCGTTGAAAACGGGGTTACGCTTGCGGAGGGCTTTGGGGGACTCCGACGCGGGCGCCCGGCGGGGGCGGGAGAGGAATAAAGCGCTCGTGGTCGAAATTCGGCAGCTTCATGCGCCCGGCGCGCCAGTCGGCCTTGGCCTGTTCGATCCGTTCCTTCGAGGAGGAGACGAAGTTCCATTCGATGAAGCGCGGGCCGACGGGGTCTCCGCCCACGGCCATGACGATGGAGGGGGCGAGGGCCGCGATCGCCAGCGCCCCGCCGGGCGAAAGCACCGCCATCTGTCCGGCTTCGAAGCGGCGCCCGCCCAACTCGATCTCCCCCGCGACCACGTAGACGGCGCGCTCGGGATAGTCGGCGGGCAGCTCCGTGCGCGTTCCTGCCTCCAGTTCCCAATGCAGATAGAAGAGCGGGGAATGGGTCGGGACGGCGGCCTCGAAGCCCAGCGCCTTGCCTGCCACGAGCCGGCCCCGCACGCCCGCCTCGTCGAAGCCCGGCAGCTCGCTGCGCTCGTGGTGGGAGAAGGCGGGAGCGCATTCTTCCGCCTTGTCGGGCAGGGCGACCCAGGCTTGCACGCCGTGGACCGGACCGCCCTCGCGGCGCGCGTATTCGAAGCGTTCGCTGTGGGTGATGCCCCGGCCCGCCGTCATCCAGTTGACCTCGCCCGGTCGGATCGGCTGCTCCGTGCCGAGGCTGTCGCGGTGCATGATCTCGCCGTCGAAGAGATAGGTGAGGGTCGAAAGCCCGATGTGGGGATGGGGCAGCACGTCCATGTCCTCGGGGATGCCCGCGGGCAGATCGACCGGCCCCATGTGGTCGAAGAAGACGAAGGGGCCGACCATGCGCCGCTTCGCGAAAGGCAGGACGCGTCCCACTTCGAAGCCGTCCGTCCCCAGGCGGCGGCGGCGTTGGTCGATCACCAGCTCGATCATGGATGGGGCCCGAATGCCGCGATCCTCCGGCGGAGTCTCCGGGACGCCGACATTCTGGAACAGGGGCGGACGTCTCGCCAGGGAATTCGTGGATGTCGAAGCGAGATTTTTTGGAAATTCGATATTATTTTCAATGCGGTGAGCAGTTCCTCCAAATGGTTCCAGTTTTTATTGGCTTCGTGCTGTCTCGACATGGTCGTTTCCGGATGCCTGGCGCAGTCCCACGAGGCGGTGGTGCGGAGCAGCGTGGTCGAGCTGTGGGCGGAGCTCTCGGAATCTCCTCCGCATGTGACTTTGCGCTGGAACGAAGGGGTTTTCCCGGCGACGGGCATCGCGGTGCAGCGCCGCCTCCCCGGCGAGGTGGCATGGGGCCAGGAGGCACTGCTCGACGCATCGGCGACTGCCTACGCCGACGCGACGGCGGCGCCGGGCGCGCTCTACGAATACCGGGTCGTCCGCAGCCAGGGCAGTCCGGCGCCGCCGCAGGCCGAAGGCTGGCTCTGGGCCGGACTCCGAATTCCGGCGACGGAGCAAAGGGGGCGGATCGTCCTCGTGGTCGATGCCAGCATGGCCGCGCCGCTGGAGGCGGAGATCGACCGGCTCGTCGCCGATTTGGTGGGAGACGGGTGGGAGGTCGCGAGGACCGACGTCTCCCGCAGCGCGTCGCCGTCCGCGGTCAAGGACGCGATCCGCGGCTGGTATGCCGTGGCGCCGGAGGAGACGAAGGCGGTCCTCCTGCTCGGACGGATCGCGGTCCCGTATTCGGGCCTGGTCTGTCCCGATGGCCATTGGGACGAGGAAGGCCATCATCGCGGCGCTTGGCCGACGGACGCCTACTATGGCGACATGGACGGAATCTGGACCGACGAGGCGGTGAACTACGCCCTTTCCAACGCCGATGGCGAACGGAACCACAACACGCCCGGCGACGGGAAATTCGACGTTTCCCTGCTCGTCGGCGAGCATCTCCCCGAACTGGTGGTGGGGCGGGTCGACTTCGCGAACATGGAGGTCGTCGCCGGCGGGCTCTCCGAGACGGAGCTGCTCCGTCGCTATCTCGACCGGAACCACGCCTTCCGACACCGTCAGGGAAGCTTCGCGACTCTGGGCGACCGGGCCTTGATCCACGACGCCTTCGGGCCGGAGCTGCCGCCCTTCGCCGCCGAGGCCTGGGCGGCGGGGGTGGCGATTTTCGGCAATGGCGGCGTCGCGGCGGAGGAGTGGATCCCGACTCTGCGGGACCACGACCGCCTTTTCGCCTACGGCGCCGGCCCCGGCTCGTTCACGGGCGCCGGTGGCGTCTCCACGAGTGCGGATTTCCGCGACACCCGCTGCGGGGCGGTCTTCAATTTGCTTTTCGGCAGCTACTTCGGCGACTGGGATTCGGCGGACAACTACCTGCGGGCATCGCTCGCGGGACGTCAGGATTCGCACGGACTCGTCAGCGTCTGGGCGGGCATTCCGCGCTGGCGCTTCTTCCCCCTCGCCGCCGGCGGAACCGTCGCGGACGCCTATCGGCATACGCTCCTCGAAATCAACCAGCCGGAGGGGCCTTTCCCGCCCAGCGACGCCTCTTGGACGAACCCCGACCAATGCCATGTCGCGATCCTGGGCGACCCGGTGCTGCGCTCGCATCCGGCGAAGCCGATCTCCGACTTGGCGGCGCAGGCGACGGGGAGCGGGGTGGCGCTTTCATGGGGGCTCCCCTCGGCCGAACCGGATCGGCTCGGCTGCCGCATCTATCGCTCCGCCGCGGTCTGGGGCCCGTATGCGCCGGTGGGAACGGCGGGGCCGGACGCCACGGGCTTCGTCGACCCCGCGCCGGGGGCCGGGACATGGCATTACCAAGTCCGGTCGATGCGGCGGCAGAGGACGGCCTCCGCATCGTACGACAATTTGGCGCAGGGCGTTTTCGCTTCGGTCGAGGTTTTCTCCTCCGGCCTTTTCGGGGAATGGAGCGCCGGGCTCTCCGACGCGAGCGAATCCGGCGATCCCAATGGCGACGGCGTTCCGAACTTGCTCGCCTACGCGCTCGGCGCCGCCGACGGCATGGCTTCCGCAACGGACCGCCTTCCCCGGATGGAAGCCGACGGGGGATTCTCGGTGACCTGGTCGTCGCGTCCCGACGTGAACTACGAGATCCAATTGAGCAACGATCTCTCGGTCTGGTACACCGTCGCGGCGAAGCCGGCCGGGGGCGCGTGGTCGCTCCGCCCCGAGTCGGGATATCCGGGACAGGGCCAAGTCGATCTGACCGTGCAGGGGGCGGTTCGGGCGGTCGACGCCTCGCCGGGGAGTCGGCGCTTCTGGCGTCTCCGGGCGAGCCTCTGACGGCGGGTTGACGCCTGCTGCGCCGGGGCTTACCGATGGCTCCGGTGTCCGTAGCGGACCTTTTCCCATGCCTGAAAACGCACTCCATTTCGCCGGGCTCGACGTCGGCGGGACCACCGTCAAGAGCCTGCTTCTCGATGCCGAGGGCGATCCGGTCGGCGACATGGTCGAGGTGCGCAGCCACGTCGGAGACGGCTACGAGGCCACCTTCCGCCAGCTTGAACTCGCCCTCGACCGCCTGACCTCCGCCGCCGGCATCGGACGCGGGAGCCTCGCCGGGATCGGGCTCGACGTGCCGGCGCCCTCCAGCGGCGGGGTGGTCTGGACTCGGGCGAACCTCGGAGCGGACTGGGTCGGGACGAACGTGCGCGACCGCTTCGCGGAGCGTCTCGGCGGCATCCCCGTCTACATGACCAACGACGGCAACGCGGCGGCCCTCGGCGAATACGCGGTGCGGAAAGGCCATTCCGGCAGCCTTCTCTTCGTCGCGCCGGGCACCGGTCTGGGCGGGGGCTTCGTGCTGCCCGGCGGTCGCGTCTGGGAGGGGGCGAACGGGCTCGCCCTCGAGGTCGGACACGTCTCCCTGCCGCACCTCGAGGAGGACGGGAGCCTGCCCCGCTGCGGCTGCGGCCAGTCGGGCTGCCTCGAGGCCTGGGTTTCCCTGACGGCGCTGCGCCGCCGCATCGGGATCGAGCTGGCCAAGCCGGAGAACGCCGGCCATCCGCTCGACGACGCCTCCTCGGCGGAGGAGAAGGCCTTCCGCCTCCGCGAGTTCGCCGAGCGGGGGGATGCCCTCGCCGTCTCCCTCTTCCGCGAGCAGGGGCGGAGGCTGGGCTACGGGCTGGCCGACCTCGTCCGCCTCTTCGACCCCGGCCTCGTCGTGATCGGCGGCGGCTTGGCCGAAGCCGGATTCCGCGACCGCTACCTCGGGTGGGTGCTGGAGGGCTTCCGCGAGCGGGCCTGGCCCGTCTACCTGCATAGCCCGCTCGATCCGGCGCAGGAGACGACGGTCTTCGAATGGGCCGTCGCGGGGGATTCCGCCGCCGCCCTCGGGGTGGCCTTCGCCGCCCTCGAGCGCTTTTCGTGAGAGCGGCCGGCCGGGCTCAGGCGCGGCGCCCGAACTTCCGCTCCAGCTCGGCGTAGCCGATTTGGATCAGGGTGGGGCGTCCGTGCGGACAGCAGTAGGGCATGTCGCAGGCGAGCAGATCCTCGAGCAGCTTGCGCAGCTCCGGCTCTCTCAGCACGTCGTTCGCCTTCACCGCGGCGCGGCAGACGGTGGTGGCGATCATGTCCTCGCCGATCCTGAGGCTGGACATGCGGTCGCTGGCCACGCGGATCTCCTCGATCAGCTCCTGGAGAAAGCTCTCGGGATCGTCGCGCCGGAGGAAGGCGGGCAGGGCGTCGATCTTGAACGTGGCGCCCCCGAAGGGCTCGGCGGCGAAGCCGAGCCGCTCGAGCGTGCCGAGATGGCGAGAAAGCAGGTCGAAGTCCCGTGGCGTGAGATCGACCATGAGGGGGGCGAGAAGCCGCTGCGAGGGGACGCCCTCGGTCTCCAGGCGCCGCCGCAGCTCTTCGAAGAGGACGCGCTCGTGGGCGGCGTGCTGGTCCATCAGGACGAGGCCCTCCTTCGCCTCGAGGAGGACGTAGAGCTTGCCGAGCACGCCGAGGAGGCGGTAGTCGGAGGCCTTCGGCTTCGCCTCGGCCTCGTCGGCGGGGGGAGGGGCCGCCGCTGCCGCCGGAGCCGGAGCGGAGAGGGTCGGGTCGGCGGGCGCACCCTCTTGGACGGGGGACGGGGCGGGGGCCGCGTCCCGGCCTTGCTCGACGCGCTGCCGCTCCAGGGCGGTGAAGAGGGGGGCGGCGGGCCGCGGATCGAGCGGTGGCGAGACGGTGGCGGGGGAGGGGAGGACCTCCTCCTGCACGAGGGGGGGCCGCGGGGGGGCGGGGGAGGCGCCGGTCAGGCCGACGCCGGCGACGGGCCGGACCATGCGCTCGCGCAGGGTGCGGGCGACGGCGGAGGCGACGGCTTCCTGAACCGCGAAGCCGTCGTGGAAGCGGACCTCGGCCTTGGCGGGGTGGACGTTGACGTCGACGGCGGACGGATCGGTTTCGAGGAAGAGGAAGGTCACCGGATACTGCCCTTTCATCAGGGCGGTGTGGTAGCCCTCGCGCAGGGCGCGGGTGACGATGGCGGCCTCGACGGGGCGGCCGTTCAGGAAGACGAGCTGCTGGCGGCGGTCGCTGCGCCCCATGCCGGGAGGTCCGACGAGTCCGCCGACGCGCACGCCCCTGTGCTGCTGCGGCTCGATCTCGAGCAGGCGCGAGGCCAGGTCGGCGCCGACGAGCCCGCCGATGCGCTCGCGCAGGCTCGTGGTCGCGGGCAGTTGGAAGGCGAGCCGCTCGTCGCGGACGAGGGAGAAGCGGACCGTCTCGTGGGCGATGGCCTGGGTTTTCAGGACCTGCTCGAGGTGGGCGTACTCGGTGGCCTCGGTGCGGAGGAACTTGCGGCGGGCGGGGAGGTTGTAGAAGAGCGAGCGCACCTCGATCTGGGTGCCGGGCGGTTCGCCGCAGTCGGAGACTCGCTCGAGCTTGCCGCCGTTGACGAGGATCTCGGTGCCGGCGAGGGCGTCGTGCTCGCGCGTGGCGAGGCGGAATTTCGAGACGCTGGCGATGCTGGGGATGGCTTCGCCGCGGAAGCCGAGGGTGAGGATGGCGGCGAGGTCCTCCTTCGTGCGGATCTTCGAGGTGGCGTTGCGCTCCAGGCTCATGAGGGCGTCGTCGCGGTTCATTCCGCAGCCGTCGTCGGTCACGCGGATCAGGGCGATGCCGCCGCGCTGGACGCGCACCTCGATGTTCGCGGCGCCGGCGTCGAGGCTGTTCTCGACGAGCTCCTTCACGACCGAGGCGGGCCGCTCCACCACTTCGCCGGCGGCGACTTGGGAGGCGAGGGCTTCGGAGAGGAGGTGGATTTTTCCCATGGGCTAGGAGACGTAAGGGCAAACGCGTCCCTGGCAAGGTCGGGAATGGGAAATCGATCCCGTCCCGGGCGTCGGCGCCCGCCCTGCGGGGCGTTCCCGATGCCGATTCCGGGCGGTCGCCCCGTCACGGGAGCGCGTCGAGGCCGTAGTCGCCCGCGAAGCTCCGCCAGGCCGAGTGGATGTGGTTGGCGTCGTTCTGGTAGTTGACGTATTCCAGCAGGAAGCCCGGCCCCTGGATGAGGTAGTAGTGCCGCTCGCCCGGCTCGAGGCCTCCCTTCCAGGAGAAGCGGACCTTCTCCCAGCCGGCGGCTTCGATGCGGGCCAGTTCCTGCCTGGCGACGTCGGCCTGGAAATTGTCGGCATAGACCGCCAGCAGGCCGCGCAAGGCGTCGCGCTGGGCCTCGTCGAGTTCCGCGTAGGCCACGCCGGGCTCCTCCAGGGGATCGACGCGGGTCTGCGCCCGGGTGGTGTATTCGCGGGGGGCCTCGGGCGCCGTGACCACGGCCTTGCCGGCGGCGTGCAGGGAGCGGGCCAGCTTGCGGGCGAGCTCCTCCTCCTGCAGGAGGGTGCGGACGCCGTGGAGCGGGCCTTCCTGGCGGACTTCGGCGGGATTCGCTCCCCAGAAGGTCGGCGTGGCCGAGTAGCGATCCCCCACGATGGTGAGGTTCACCGAGAGATGGTGCCCCTCGAAGCGCCAGCCCCAGCCCCGGGGATCGCCGGGGGCGCCGAAAACGGAGACGTAGTAGAGCTCCGTGTCGCGAAGGGTGGGATTGTTCTCGATCACGGCGAGC
The DNA here is from genome assembly GCA_964391125.1 of uncultured Akkermansia sp. Taxonomy (GTDB): domain Bacteria; phylum Verrucomicrobiota; class Verrucomicrobiia; order Verrucomicrobiales; family DEV007; genus Arctic95D-9. Next base: position 329 of record CAYMMC010000100.1, on the reverse strand, counting down.
ACGGATTCCAGCTCGATGATGCGCCGCGCCTTGAGCCGGCCCTCCTCGCTGAGACCGGAGTCGAGCAGGGCGAAGGCGGCCTCCCGCTGCGCGGCGTTCAGCTCCTTCAGGGGGATGCCGTTGCGGAGCTTGGGAACGTAGTGCCAGTTCAGGCGCTCTTTGTCTGCGAAGGCGATGGCGGCCTTGGCGCGCTGTTCCTCGCCGAGGGCGGCGAGAAAGGCCTTGGCCCGATCCGCCATGTCGGCGGTCTTTCCGGGACCGGCCTGGACGAAGGCGAAGGGGAGGGGGGCGGTGGACAGGGTGGTCAGAAACGTGCGGCGGTTCATGGG
>CAYMMC010000099.1:0-8894 GCA_964391125.1 uncultured Akkermansia sp. | reverse complement strand
GTAGACGTGCTGCTCGCGGTCGGCGGGCTCGTCGTCACACTGCATGAGCCGGTGGTAGCCCGTCGCGACGAGGGAGCGCATCGTCGGCGCCGCGATCTCGTCGCCGGCGAGCTGCTCGACGACGAACCGGTCGTAGGGCAGGTTGCCGTTGAAGGCATCGACGACATAGTCGCGGTAGCGCCAGATGTGGGGTTTCGGGTTGTCGCGCTCGAAGCCGTTGGACTCGGCGTAGCGGACGAGGTCGAGCCAGTGGCGCGCCCATTTTTCTCCGTATTGCGGACGTGCCAGGAGATCCTCGACCGCGTTGGTCCAGGCGGCCTCGGCATCCTTCTCCGAGGCGGCGACGAAGGCCTCGACCTCCTGCGGCGTCGGAGGGAGCCCGGTGAGATCGTAGGCGAGGCGGCGGATCAGGGCGGCGGGGGCCGCGGGCGGATTCGGCGTCAGGCCCTCGCGGTCGAGCTGCGCCCGGACGAAGGCGTCGATGCCGTTCGCCGCCCAGGCCGCGTCCGCGACCTTCGGAGGATCGGATTTCGCCACGGGACGATAGGCCCACCATTGGCGGTCCTCCTCCTTCACCGTGAAGCCGCGCCGCTCCGTCGCCGCGCCCTTGATCTCCAACGCCGGATCGTAGGGCGCGCCCATCTCCATCCAATGCGCCAGGACGGCGAGCGCCTCCTCCGGCAGCTTGCCCTTGGGCGGCATCTGATGGTCGGCGTCCTTGTAGCTGACCATTTCGAGGAGCACGCTCGCGGCCGGATCGTCGGCATTGTGGGCGGGGCCGTAGTGCCCGCCGTGCATCAGCCCCTCGCGGCTGGTGAGGCGGAAATCGCCCTTCAGCTCGTGCTCGCCGCCGTGGCACTTGAAGCAATGCTCCTTCAGCAGGGGATGCACCTTCTCCGCGTAGTAGGCGCGCCCTGCCTCGTCCCCGCCGCGGACCGGTCCGAGGCACGCCAGCGCGGCGAGGAGCCAGGGGATCGGAGAGGGTCGGGTCATCGGAACGACAGGATGGGGCTGGGAAAGGCTTCGCACCGTTTCACAAGTCTACCGAACATCCTCGCCGGGGTCACCTCGAAACGGGGCCTGTTCCCGAAAACCTGCGTCAGCTCCCCCGCCTCCGCACCCGCGCAATCACGGGTTCGGCCGGGCTTGGACGCGCAGACCGACGCCCATTCCGCAGACCGGCCTCCAGCCCGGACTTGGCCTTTCCGACAAAATCGCCCGCAGCTTCCGGCTTGTTTTTTCGCCATTCCCGCCTAGCATTCGGGCTGGGGACGGGTGGCCCGCCCATTTGCCCCCGACGGCTCGTTGGCGTGCGAACGCGGCGGCACCGCTACCTTCCCATGAAGTCACGGATTTCCCAACTCCTCCCCCTCGCCGTCTTCGCCGCGCTGCTTTCCGGCTGCGCCGGCTACCAGTTGGGGCACGTGAAGCCCAGCATCTACGCGGGGATCGACAAGCTCCACGTCCCTCCGTTCAAGAACATGACGCTCGAGCCCCGGCTCTCCAGTCTCGTCACCAACGCCGTTCTCGCGTCGCTCCAGGCCGACGGCACCTACCAGGTCTCGACGAAGTCCAGTGCCGACGCCGTGCTGGTGGGCATCATCCGGCGCGTCGAAAAACGGCAGCTCCGCGCCGTTCGGACCGACACCCTCCGCTCCAGGGAGCTCAGCCTGTTGATCCACGTGGAATTCCACCTCGAAGATCCAACCACCGGCAAGCGCATCGACGGACGTCCCGAGCGGCGCGGCGACGACGCCGGCAAGGAGGACGCCGAGGTCATCGGCGCCCGCCAGGGACTGGTGATCGGAGACACGATCCAATTCGTGGACGCGAGCTTCCAAGTGGGCGAACGCAGCGCCCTCGCCATGGCCGCCGAGGACGTGGCCGACAAGCTCGTCTCACAACTGGTGAACGGCTGGTAGCAGGCCCGGTAGCGGCCTGGCCCACAGCGCGACGCCGTGAACATGATCGATTCCAGGGGACGGATCCAGTTGGTCGCCTCGCCCATCGGCAATCTCGGCGACATCACCCACCGGGCCGTCGAAGCGATCCGCAACGCCGCCGTCGTCGCCTGCGAGGACACGCGCCGGTCCCGCCGTCTCCTCGAACATTTGGGTATCGGAGGGAAGGAGCTGGTCGCTCTGCACGACCACAACGAAAGGACTCGCTCCGCCTCCCTGGTGGCGCGCGCCGGGGACGGCGAAACCGTCGTCTATCTCTCCGACGCCGGGACTCCGGGCATCTCCGATCCCGGCTACCGTCTCGTCAACGCCGCCCGCGAGGCCGGGGTCCGCGTCGAGGTCCTGCCCGGCCCCTCCGCCGTCGTCACCGCCCTCGCCGGATCGGGCCTCCCCAGCGACGCCTTTTATTTCGGTGGGTTCCTGCCCGTCAAATCGGGTCGACGGACGGACGAGCTGGCCCGCGCTCTCGCCCGCCGCGAGACTTCGATCTACTTCGAATCCCCCCATCGTCTCGCCGGCACTCTCTCGATTCTCGCGGACCTGGCTCCGGAACGGGAGCTCTGCGTCGCCCGCGAACTCACCAAGAAGTTCGAAACCTATCACCGGGGCTCCGCGGCGGAGCTGGCCGCGGAATTCCATGCCAAACCGCCCAAGGGCGAAATCACTCTCCTCGTCAGAGGGGCGGGACGCGGCTGACCGACACGCCCGGGGGCGCCCGGCGACAACCCGTGGAGACGAGAGGCGGGGCCACCCGGCCCCGCCCCTGCCTGTTTCATCTCATCACCAATGTCCCTGGCGGGACAAAATTTCCGCGCCTCGAGGTGGACGCCGTCTCCTGCCCCTGGCTGGGGACGGGAGCAATCCCCCGATCCGGCGCTCCCGGGATGCGATGACGCCGCCGCGAGGGCACGCGCACCGGATCGGGACGCTTGCTCTTGTCGTAGCGCTGCTGAAGCTCGATTCCGCCCTTCTCCCAAATTCCGATTGCGGGAACTTGATTATCGAAGAGTCTTTGCCATGCCGGGAAGCTTTCCCCTCCCTCTTTCGCGAGTGTGCCCATTTGTCTGTCAGCCCGAGCCTCTCCGTCTTTGCCCTTTGCCCTTGCCAAGTCCGCGTTCCAGCGCCGTTGTTTCCAAACGGTCCGGGAGGCGCGGCCCAGCGGGGCGGGCGGGATGCGGAGACTGAAGAAGCCCGAAGCGGTGTTCGTGTTGGTATGATTTTGCCATAATTTCCATAAATAATCAAAATTTTTATAACTTATTTCTCCTCCGATCCATTCGATGAAATCATTTCCTTCCCATCCCCTTCTGGATCGTCTCAGCGCACCGGTCACGGCGATCACCGCCTACGACTACCCCTCCGCGAGGCTTTGCGACGAAGCCGGGATCCAGCTCATCCTCGTCGGCGACTCCCTCGGCATGTTGGTGGCGGGTTGCGAAGACACCACCTCGGTGACGCTGGACCAGATCGCCTACCACACCGAAATCGTGCGGAGGGGGGTGGGCCGGGCGGTTCTGGTCGCCGATTTGCCGATCCACACCTACGACACGCCCGAGCAGGCGGTGCGAAGCGGACGCCGGCTTGTGGACGCCGGGGCCGACGCGGTGAAGCTGGAGGGTGGATTCGGACAAGTGGACAAGGTCGCCGCCCTCGTTTCCTCGGGAATTCCGCTATGCGCCCATCTCGGCATGCTGCCGCAGCGGGTCCGCGAGGAAGGCGGCTACAAGAAGAAAGGCAAGTCCTCCGCCGAGGCCGAAACCCTGATCGCCGCGGCCCTGGCGCTCGAGGAGGCGGGCGCCTTCGCCGTGGTCCTCGAGAGCGTCGTCGCCGACGTCGCCGCGGAAGCGACCCGGCGTCTTCGCATTCCGACCATCGGCATCGGCGCCGGGGACCGCTGCGACGGACAAATCCGGGTGCTCCACGACGTCGTCGGGGCCTTTCCTTGGTTCGTTCCGCCCTTTGCGAAGGTCCACGGCGACGTCGCCGGCGTCGTTCGGGACTCGCTCCACGCCTACCTCGCGGAAGTGTCCGGCTCCGTCCCCGACGCGGGCTCGGTTTAAAAAAAGACTTGCACCGGTCGCGTTGAAGGGAGACACTCCCCTGTCCCTGAACGCACCCAGACCGGGATCCCGCGCCGCCTTTCCCACCCTTCAGGCGCGAACCATTCTCCTCGTCGAATTAAGGGGCGACCGTCTCCCGAAGGGTTCGACCGATCCTTTCCCGACGTTCGAAGTCCGAGCCTCGCAACGGATTTCGGAACCCTCCAACCTTTCCAACCCCATTCACTTTTGAACTGGAAAACGCCCTCGGCCTCTCGCCTGCCGCTTCGCCCGCGAGATTCCCGTTTCCACTGGTGATCAGATTCGCCAGCCTTCCGTTCCGAACGTCCCCGGGCGGTTCTTCACCGCACTTTCCCCATGAGCGATTCCGAACCCGACGCAGAAGTCCTTCCCCGCCTCTCCGGCGAGATCGACACCGTGTCTCCCCCTCCCCGTAAACGGGCGCCTCGCAAGACCAGCTCGAAAAAGCAGGCCAAGGCCGATCCGTCCGAAGAGGAGCGCTTCCTCCCATTCGATTCTCCTCCGCCGCCGGCCAACACGACGCAGGAAGCGCCGCCCCAGCCGGACACGGCGGAGCCCAAGGACGGACGGGACGGCGCCGAGCCGGGCGCCGGCCATCCGCCAAGCGAAGGATCGACGCGGAGACCTCGCCAGCGCAAGCGCAAGCGGCGAGGCGATCGTGACGGCGCCAACGAGGAAGCCCGCCCCGCCGCGCAAGGGGAGGAATCGGAAAACGAAGACGAGACCGGAGAAGGCGAGGAGACGCCCGGCGCCGACGGCGAACCGCGCACCTTCAAGACCCGCAAGCAGCGCTTCCTGGAGCGCAAGGAGAAGGAGCGCGCCCGCGAACTGGCGGCGCTGGAGGCCTCGCCCGCGGTCGAGTCGGAGGGGATCGTCGAGATTTCCCCCAAGGGCTTCGGCTTTCTCCGCGAGCGGATCCGGGGCTTCCAGCAGTCGCCGAAAGACGTCTTCATCACGCCCGAGATCGTCAAGACCTACGGGCTCCGCGACGGGCTGATGGTCCGCTGCATTTCCAAGAGCGGGGTGCGCGGCCCCCAGCTCGTCGAGGTCCTCTCCATCAACGGCCGCCCGCCGGAGGAATGCGCCACGCTCCCCTACTTCGAGGAGCTCACCGCCATCAACCCGAACAAGAAGCTCACCCTGGAGACGGAGCCGACCCGCGCGACCACCCGCGTCATCGACCTCGTCGCCCCGATCGGACGCGGGCAGCGCGGGCTCATCGTCGCCCCGCCGCGGACGGGCAAGACGACCTTTCTCCACCACATCGCCGAAGGCCTGCTGAAGAACTACGAGGACGAGATCCACCTGATGGTGCTGCTCGTCGACGAGCGACCCGAGGAAGTGACCGACTTCGAGCGATCCTTTCCCGACGTCGAGGTCTTCTCCAGCTCGAACGACAGCGAGGCGAAGGACCACACCCGCATCGCCCTCCTCGCGACGGAACGGGCCAAGCGGCTCGTCGAGGGGGGGCGGCACGTCGTGATGCTGCTCGACTCCATCACCCGCCTCGCCCGGGCCTTCAACAGCCAGATGCGGGGGGGCGGCAAGGGCACCGCCAGCGGCGGTCTCATCGTCGGCGCGCTCGAGGCGCCCCGGCGGATCTTCGCCGCGGCCCGCAACACGCGCGAGGCCGGATCGCTCACCATCATCGCCACGGCCCTCGTCCAGACCAACAGCAAGGCGGACGAGGCCATCTTCCAGGAGTTCAAGGGAACGGGCAACATGGAGCTGGTCCTCGACCGCCAGATCGCCCAAAGCTACGTCTATCCCGCCGTGGACATCAACAAGTCGGGCACCCGGCGCGAAGAGCTGCTCCTGCCCCCCCACGTCCTCGAGAAAATCTACGTGATCCGGCGCGGTCTCAGCGGCTATCGCCCCGTCGACGCGATGGAGTGGCTGCTGAAGTGCATGCAGCGGTATCCGACGAACGCGCAGATGCTGATGGACATCAAGGTCACCGCCCTGGCCTGAGGCGGGCCGCTCCACCTTCATGGCCATGACCGTGCGCACCCGCTTCGCCCCATCGCCGACCGGATTCCTCCACATCGGAGGCGCCCGCACCGCGCTCTACAACTGGCTCTACGCCCGCCGCCACGGCGGCAGCTTCCTGCTGCGGGTCGAGGACACCGACGCCGAGCGCAGCACCGACGAGTCGATCCGCGTCATCCTCGACGGTCTGCGCTGGCTCGGGCTCGACTGGGACGAAGGCCCCGGCGTCGGCGGCCCCTGCGGCCCCTACTTCCAGAGCGAGCGGCGGGAGATCTACGACCGCCATCTCGCCACGCTCGAATCCGCCGGGCTCGTCTACGAGGACGGGGGCGCGGTCCGCTTCCGCGTTCCCGACAAGACCATCACCGTCTCCGACGCGATCTGCGGAGAAGTCTCCACCAATCTCCGGGAGGCCGGCTCGCGCCGCTACGACGCCGAGCTGAAGCGCGAGGTCGAGGCCAACCCCGACTTCGTCGTCCGCCGTCCCAACGGCGGCTACATCTTCCATTTCGTCAACGTCGTCGACGACATCGAGATGGGCATCAGCCACGTCATCCGCGGCGAGGACCACCTCCCCAACACGCCCAAGCATCTCGCCCTCTTCGAGGCGCTCGGGGCCGCGCCCCCCCAGTTCGCCCACATCCCGCTGAACCTCAATCCTAGCGGGACGAAGATGAGCAAGCGCGACCAAGGCGCCCTGATCCACGAGTACCAGGAGGGCGGATTCCTCCCCTCCGGCGTGGCCAACTACATGGCGCTGCTCGGCTGGTCCGCCAAGGACGACCAGGAGATCTTCGCCATCGCCGAACTCGTGGAGCGCTTCGACCTCTCCGGCGTGAACAGCTCGAACTCGAAATTCGACTACGGCAAGTGCCGCTGGGTCAACGGCGAGCACCTGAAGCGCCTCTCGCCGGAGGAGCTCGCGACCCGGGCCGCCCCCTTCCTGGGCAAGGCAGGCATCGATCCCGCCGACCCCCGGGTGCCCGCCGCCCTCGGCCTCGCCCGCGAGCGGGTCCAGACCCTCGCCGAGCTCCCCGGCGTCATCGGAACGATCTTCTCCGCCGCCGCCACCTACGACGACAGCGCCGTGGCCAAGGCGAAGGAGCGCGACGACCTGCCCCAGGTCGTCGCCGCCCTCGCCGAGCGCTTCGCCGCCGTGGACGATTGGACGGCGGACGGAATCAAAGCCGCGGTCCAGGCTGCCGCCGAAGGCCTCGGGCTGAAGATGGGCGCGCTGATGCTCCCCTGCCGCGTCGCGACCACGGGCAGCGCGAGCGGCGCCGACCTGATGCCGGTCCTGGCCCTTCTCGGGAAGGAGGCGGTGCGGAAGCGGCTCGGGGAATTCGCCGCCCGGTTTGGCTGACGGGCAGGGCTCCGCCGCGTTGGCTTTGCGGGCAACCGGGGCGGTCGCCCTACGGATGCCGATCCGTCGTTTCCTCTGGCAGGCCGGTCGCCCTGTCCCTGCAGGGCAAGCGCTCCGCTCGCCGTCCGCACTGCCTACGCTTCCGCCTTGCTTCAATTCTCAATCTCCCATTGCAGCCCCTCCGCCTTTCTGCTAGGAAAGGCGCATGGGCAACTACGTCGAAGTGACCAAACGCGGTTTCGGCCGCCGCGGAAAGGACTCCATCGGGGGAGCTCTCTTCGGTCTCGTGCTCGTCCTCGTCGGCGCCGTCCTCCTCTTCTGGAACGAAGGCCGCGCGGTGAAGCGCTACAAGGACCTCAAGGAGGGGGCCGGAGCGGTCGTCGCCATCGATTCCGCGCAGGTCGATCCCGCCGCCGAAGGCAAGCTGGTCCATCTCGTCGGCGAGACCCGGACCGCGGCCCCGCTGCGGGACGCGGACTTCGGGATCTCCGTCCCCGCCGTGAAGCTGGTCCGCCGGGCCGAGATGTATCAATGGGTCGAAGTCGAGCGCTCCGAAACCCGCAAGAGCGGCAGCGGCACGGAGACGGTGAAGACCTACTCCTACGAAAAGCAGTGGCGCGACAGCCCCGTCGACTCGACCCGCTTCAAAGTGGCCGCCGAGCATCGGAATCCCGGCGAGATGAGATACCGCTCCGCCACCCTCACGGCCGAGAAGGTCGCCCTCGGAGCCTTCACCCTCCCCCCTTTCCTCGTCGCGAAGATGGGCAACGCCAGGCCTCTCCCGGTCGAGTCCCTCGAGGACGCCTCCGAGGAGGTGCGCTCCGCCGCCCGGCTCACGGCAGACGGCCTGTATTTCGGGAACGACCCCGACGCCCCCGCCGTGGGGGATCTGCGGGTGGGCTTCGCCGCCGTCCCGAACGGCACGGTCAGCGTCGTGGCCCAGCAGAGCGCATCGAGCTTCGCCCCCTACCGGACCAAGACGGGCGGAACGGTCGAGCTCCTCGAATCCGGCTCCGTCGCCGCCGCCGACATGTTCCAGATGGCCCAGGACCGCAACAAGGCTCTCACCTGGGGTCTCCGCGTCGGCGGATTCCTCCTCCTCGGCATCGCCTTCTCCATGGTCCTCGGCCCCATCGCCGTCCTCGCCAGCGTCCTCCCTTTCCTCGGCAGGCTCGCCAGCGCCGGCACCAGCATCGTCGCCTTCCTCCTCGCCGCGATCCTCTGGTGCCTCACCGTCTCCATCGCCTGGATCCTCCATCGCCCCGTCCTCGGCGCGGCCATTCTCGCCGCCGCCGTGGTCCTTTTCGTCCTCGTCGCAAAACGCCTCCGCCGTTCCGCGCCGGAGCCGTCGCCGCAGACGGCGGGGCCGCCCCCGCTCGCCTGAGCTCCGCCGCCGACCATGTCCGACCGTGCGACCAAGCCCGGCGAGGAAGGGAAGCGCGCCTCCGTCGGTCTTCTTCCCGAGGCCGCCGGGCAGGGCGATCTGCGGAAGCTTCTACA
>CAYMMC010000098.1:7696-8924 GCA_964391125.1 uncultured Akkermansia sp. | reverse complement strand
GCGGGCGGTGGTGCCCAGCTCGGGGTGGACGTCGAGGGGCAGATGGACGCTGTAGATGGCCAGGTCGTGCTCCATCGCCAGCTTCAGCTTGCGGTAGAGCGGCCCGTCGATGCGCTGCGCCCCCTGCCAGAAGAGGCCGTGGTGGACGACGAGGAGGTCGGCGCCGGAGCGGCAGGCCTCCTCGACCACCGGCAGGCAGGCGTCCACGGCCGCCGCGATCTTCGTGGCCGCGCCGGAATTCGCGAGCTGGAGCCCGTTGAGCGCGCCGGGATAGTCGGGAAGGGCGTCCAGATTCAGCCATTCTCCCGCCGCGCGGACCAGATCGTGCAAAGCTGCCATGCAGACCGATACGCGAAGCCTTCGGCATTGGAAGCGGAAAAGCGCCGCCGCCCCAGTCCGGACGCGGCCCCGGCGTTCCTCACTCCCCCACCCTTCTTCGCAGGCGGTCCTTCACCGTGGCGAGGAGATCCTCGGCGCTGTGGCGGCCTTTCTCGAGAACGGCGTCCACCCGTCTGCGCAGGAAGTCCCGCTCCGCCTCGGTCGGGTCCTTGCCGCTCATGACGACCACGGGAATGGACCGGAGCTGGGGGTCGTCGCCGAGATGCTGAAGGAATTCGAAGCCGTCCATCTCCGGCATCATCAGGTCGAGAACGATGGCGGCGGGCCGGGTCTTGGCGAGCACCCCGAGGGCTTCGGCCCCGTTTTCGGCGGTCAGCACCGTCCAGCCCTCCGCCTCGAGGAGCCGGCCCATCGCGGCGAGGGATTCGACGTCGTCGTCGACGAGGAGAAGGTTCCGCTGCGGGGCCTGGCGGGTGACGCGCCCGACGACTCGGACGAGATGCTCGACGTCGATGGGCTTGACGAGGTAGTCCTCCACCTCGAGGGCGAGGGCGTGCTCCTGGTCCGCCATGACGGAGACCATGATCACGGGGATGGCCCTGGTCGCGGGCGATTCCTTGAGCCGGCGGAGGACCTCCCAGCCGTCCATGCCGCCCGGCATGACGACGTCCAAGGTGATGGCGTCGGGGCGGTGCTCCTCGGCGAGCCGCAGACCGCTGGGCCCGTCCTCGGCGACGAGGACGCGATGGCCGTCCTCGGCGAGGAGCCGGGCGAGCAGATCGCGCACCTTGGCGTCGTCGTCGACCACCAGGAGGGTGGTGCCCCGTGCGCCCGTCCCGTCGCGCTCCCCGCCCGAAACGTCGCTCTGGAAGGCCTCGAAGACCTCCGG
>CAYMMC010000098.1:0-7686 GCA_964391125.1 uncultured Akkermansia sp. | reverse complement strand
GTTCGGAGGTCGGGGTTCGGGGCAGGAAGACGCTGAAGTGGGTGCCCTTGCCGAGCTCGCTGACGAATCCGATCCTCCCGCCCATCTGCGAGACGAGCTCGCGGCAGATGGAGAGGCCCAGGCCGCTGCCGCCGGCGTTGTCCTTCTTGTTCGAGACGAAGGGGACGAAGGCCTTGGCCTGCTCGGCGGGGCTCATCCCCCGCCCGGTGTCGGTCACGGTGAACTCCACCCAGGCCTCCTCCGCGATCTCCTGCGGACGGGCCGAGACGGCGACGGCCCCCACGCGGGTGAACTTGCAGGCGTTGCCGAGGAGGTTGCCGAGGACCTGGCGGAGGCGGCGCTCGTCGGCGACGAGTTCGCCGATGCCGTCCTCGCATTCGGCGGACAGTTCGACGGGCTTCGTCCCCAAGGCGGCCCGGTGGGTGGATGCGAGATCCTCGAGGAGGGGGGCGATGGCGACGGTGTCGCGGTTCAGGCTTTCCGCCCCCATGATGATCTTCTGGTATTCGAGGATGACGTTGACGAGGTTCAGCTCGCGGGCGGCGTGGTCGCGGATGCGCCGCACGTCCTTTCGCTGCGTCTCGTCGAGGTCCGAGAGCTCGAGCGCCTCCACCTGGAGGAAGATGGCGTTGAGAGGCTGCCGCAGGTCGTGGCTGATCTTGGCGACGAAGGCGTCCTTCTCGTCGCTGAGGCCCTTGAGCTTGTCGTAGGCCTTCTCCAGCTCGAGGTTGGCGCGGCGCAGCTCGCGGGTGCGGTCGGCGACGCGCTGCTCCAGCTCCTCCTGCGAGGCGATGATCTCCTCGAAGAGCCGTTTCGAGGCGCGGGCGATGTCGCCGACCTCGTCGCGGCGGCGGGTGTCGAGGCGACGGGCGAGTCCGGCGACCTCGCTCACGAGACGGTCCCGGGGGCTCTCGGTGATCCGCTGCGCGGTCAGCGTCATCTGCTTCAGCGGACGGATGAAGCGCATCGCGAAGAGGAAGCCGACCAGACCGAAGCCGACCGCCACGAGGAGGGAGATGTTTCTGACGACGGACATCTCCGCCTCGATGGACGAGGCGAGCTCGTCGTCGAGGACGGCGTAGTGGAGGAGGTATTCGGACTGGCCCTGCCCCTCCCCGACGAGCAGCCGGACCGCCCAGGAATGGATCTCGTCGCATTCGACGAGGGGCCGCCAGCGGATCCCGTCGTAGGCCTCGCCGAACTGCGCCTTCATCTGCTCCTCCACCTTGGCGCGGATCTCGCCGATCTCTTGGCGGTCGTGGGCGAGAAGGCGGACCTCCCTCACCCCGGAGAGCATGCCGCCGATGCGCACCTTCCGCCCGATGCGCCCCTGCATCTCCTCGAGAAAGGATTCGACCGCATCGCGGTCCATCGACCCCAGGGCGGCGGAGAGCGACTTCCTCGGGGCGCCCTCCTGGAAGTAGTAGGGGCTGGCCAGCGGGACGTAGTCCTGGCGGACGAGGCGGTCGACCTTCGGCGCCGCCTTGGCCTTGGCGGGGTCCTTGCCCGGCTCGCGCCGCTCCGCGAGGGCCTCGAGGAGCCCCGGATGCCGGCCCAGGGAGAGAAAGACCTCGTCGTTGCCGCGTTCGACCGCCTCGGTTTCGTCGGGGCGGACGAGCTGGGCGCCGTCGGCGTCGGTCAGGATGAAGAGATGCCGCGGCGACTCGGGGGCGTGGAGCGTCATGAGGATGCGGACGTAGGTGGGCGTCTCCATCGGCTCCTGGGTGAGGCTCCCGATCCGGGCAACCGCCCAGATCACCGGCTCCCAGCGCTCCAGCGGCTCTCCGGGGACGTCGAGGCGGGCGAGGTGGAGGCGCTGGATCGGCGAAAGGTGCAGACGCGATCCGGCTGCGGCGTCGGGGGCGGGGAACCAGAGGTCCTCCTCGGCGACCCGGGCCTTCTCGTGGACGATGCGCGGCGCGGCGCCCGCAGGGCCGTCGGGTCCGAATTCGACGAGGTCGATGCGCAGATGGTTGGGCCAGTTGCGCCGACAGAGGGTGCGGGCGAGGGTCCTCAGCTCCTCCGCCGAGCTGCCCCCCTCCACGCCGCTGTGGAACTCGGGGGTGAAGGCGAGTTGGATGAGGTCGTCGCGCAGCCCGTCGATCCCGTCGACGATGCTCCAGCCGCGGAGGGAGGCTTCGTCGCCGAGGTCGACGAGTTCGTGTTCGCGCAGCGCCTCGGTGGCGCGGTGCATGAGGACTTTTGCCACCAGCAGGGCCGAGGCCGACGTCGCCAGGATCACCAGCAGCGCGACCTTCCCTTGGATTCCGAACGACATGGGCGGCGGACTCGACGGACGGAGAGCCCCGACGATTCGGCGAGAGCGGGGCGGCGCCCCCGCCGACCGGCCGGCGGGACCGCCCGGAACCTCCGCCTCAGAGGAAGGACCGGGTCATCTGGCTCATGTGCTCCTGCATCTGCTGGTTCTTCTCGGCTGGCGTCGGGTAGACGGTCGTGTCCTCCGCAGGGTCGTCCATGGTGGTGCAGGAGGAAAGGCCGACGGCGGCGCAGGCGCCGAGGAGGGAAAGCGCGAGGAGGCGCAGGGCGGGGCGAAGAAACGTGTTCATGGTGGGGCGGGGACGCCGGACGAGGCAGGTCCACCGTCTATGGATACCCCGCCGGGCCAGCTCGGGTCAATCCCGGAATTCCCCCTCAGAGCTTTTTCGGAGAGGCGTCGAGGCGGTCGATCCCGAAAAAATCGAAGAAGACGCGGGCGAAGACGGGCCGCTTGAAGCCGGGCACCCAGGCGAGGGTGAACTCCGCCGGATCGATCCAGAGAAAACGGGAGAACTCCTGCTCGTGGGTATTCAGATCGATCTGCTCGTCGCAGCCCCGATAGTCGCAGAGGAAATAGGTCTGGTTCTGGCCGCAATACTTCCCCTTCTTCAGCTTCCCGTTGGGGAACTTGTAGCGGTAGTCGGTGCGGCAGGCGACCAGGTCGTAGAGGTTCCGCCCCACTCCGATCTCCTCCTCGACTTCCCGATGGAGGGCGGTGATGAGGTCCTCCCCCTTGTCCACGCCGCCCTGCGGAAACTGCCAGCTTCCGGGATGGTCGATTCTTTCGCCGATGAAAATTCTGCCGCTTCCCGGATCGCGCAGGATCGCGGCGACGTTGGGCCGGTAGATGGGCATAGGCGGGCGGAGATGGGTTTCGGTGGGTTTGGTGCTTTACACGGAGTGCGTTCCGCAGGGAAGATAACGGTCGTGAACATTTCGCAACGCATTTCTGCCCCCGGATCCGCACACCGCGGAATTCTCCTGCCCTTGGCGGCGATCCTCGCCGCCGCGCTCGCGGCGGGCTTCGTGGCCTTGCAGTCGAGGCCTTCCGTCGTCCTGGCGAAGCGCCAGGCCTCCCTTTTCGACGGGATCGAACGGCGCAGCCCGCCGCGGATCCGGCGGCTCGTCGCCGAACGCTACTCCGACCGCTGGGAGTTCGACCGGGACGACCTCGTCCTGACGATGGTCGATGCGGGGAGCCAGTTCCTCGCCCTCGTCGTGACGCCCGAGGAGCAGCGGACCGAGATCGACGGACGGACCGCCACGGTCTCGGCGCGGCTCGTCGTGGGCGGGAACCCGGTCGGCCCCGTCGGAAACGAGGTGCTCCGCCAAGTCAACCGGCTCGACGAGCCCTTCGTCTTCACCTGGGAGAAGGAGAGCTTCCTCCCCTCCAGCTGGCGGCTTGTCAAAGTGGACAACGCGGCCCTGCCCGACGGGCTCTACGGCTACGAGCCCGGCGACATCCGGCGGGCCATGCGGGGCGAGTGAGCCGTGCCGCCGCCCCCGACGCCGCTTGGAGACGAAGCGGCCTCCCGCGGCTCGGAGCCGGGGGAGGCCGGAAAGGGAGACGACGCGCAGGCGAGGGATTCCCGCAGGGGGCGGCTCAGAGGCGGCGGTAGTGCTGGAGCATCACCTGGTCGTTGAGCTTCAGGTGAGCCTCGACCTCGTGGATCGTGGCGGGCTCGGCCTCGAAGCGATACTGCACGTAGTAGCCGTGCGTCTGCTTGGCGTGGTTGGCGTGGGCGAACTCCTTGCGGCCGAGGCGGTCGATCTGCTCGAGGGAGGCGCCGCTGGACTCCAGCTCCTTGGTGATCTGGCCGACCATCTCGTCGATGGACTCGTCCTGGCCTTGGAGTTTGAGGATGTAGACTCCTTCGTATTTGCGTTTCATAGGGTGGTGGGGGCGATCCAATGAGAGGATCCTGCGTGTCGCGATTTCAGTCAGCCCCGCCGGTTGTATCGGTTCATGGCCGGCTCCAAGCCGACGGAGAGCGCACAATTTACTCCTTCTGCGGCGATTTCGAGGACTTTTTCCACTTGCTCGCGTTCCTCGCCGCCGAAGCGTCCCAGGACGTGCTCGACCAGGTCCCCCTGCTCCGGCGCCGGGCCGATGCCGATGCGGAGACGGGGAAAGGCCTCGGTGCCGAGGTATTCGACCAGGGACTTGATCCCGTTGTGCCCCCCGGCGGAGCCGCCGGGACGGAAGCGCAGACCGCCGATGGGCAGGGCGGTGTCGTCGTAGAGGACAAGGATCCGATCCGGCGCGAGCCGGTGGTGGCGCATCAGCCGGGCGGCGGCGTTTCCGCTCAGGTTCATGTAGGTGAGGGGCTTGGCGAAGACGACGCCATCCGCGCCGACGGCGGTCTTGGAGCGGAACTTGTGCGCCTTCTCCCACTTCAGCCCTCGCTCCCGGGCGAGGCGGTCGACGAGGTCGAATCCGACGTTGTGCCGCGTGCCCTCGTATTCCGGCCCGGGATTGCCGAGGCCGATCACGAGGCGGATGCCGTCGGGCGTCTCCGCGGCGCCGGCGGAGGGGGAAAGGAATCGGTCGAACAAGCTCACGGGCTAGAGTCACGGGTCATGGGGCGGGAGTCAAGCAGGCCGGAAGCCGGATGGCCCGGTTATGACAGCCAAAAAAGTGGCGCTTGCCCTTCCGGCAGACTACCCTTCCCGTCCTCTGACCCTTCGGATGACCGACATCGGCCCTGTTGAAACGCGCTTCGCCACCATTGCCACTCCGGACGAGCCCTTCCTCTTCCGCAGCGGAGAGTCTCTGGACCATGCCCGGATCGCCTACGAAACCTACGGCGAACTGAACGAGGACCGCTCCAACGCGATCCTGCTCTTCCACGCCTTTTCTGGCAGCCAACATGCCGCGGGGACCAACCCCGGCGTCGCGGGCAGCGAATTCTGGACGCCGGAATGCGAGGGCGGCTGGTGGAGTCCCTTCATCGGCCCCGGAAAGGCCCTCGACACGGACCGCTACCACGTCGTCTGCGCCAACTACCTCGGCGGCTGCTACGGATCGACCGGGCCGGCCAGCGTCGATCCCGCGACGGGACGGCGATACGGCGCGGCCTTTCCTCGAGTCGCCGTCGCCGACATCGTGCGCAGCCAGGCTCGGCTGCTCGACCAGCTCGGAATCGAGCGCCTCCTCGCCGTGGTCGGCCCGTCCACCGGCGGACTCGGCGCCACCACCTTCGCAACGGCCTATCCGGACCGCGTCCGCCTCGTCGTCTCCATCGCCTCGGGGGTGAGGACGACGGTGCTGAACCGCATCATCCTGCTGGAGCAGATCCTCGCGATCGAGAACGATCCGAACTTCCGCGGCGGCGACTACTACGGCGGCGCCCCTCCCGATACGGGGCTCTCCCTCGCCCGCATGATCAGCCACAAGACCTTCGTCCACCTCGACGCCATCGAGCGGCGCGCCAGCAAGGACGTGATCCAGCCCGGAGACCGCTTCTCCTGGTACCAAGCCCACGACCACGTCGAGAGCTACATGCTGCACCAAGGCAGGAAGTTCACCGACCGCTTCGACGCGAACACCTACCTGCGCATCTGCGAGGCATGGAGCCGCTACGACCCGGTCCGCGAGGGCGGCGCGGTCGACGCCTCCGAGCTCTTCGGCCGCTCCCGCGAGGCCGGGCACCAGTATCTCGTCTTCAGCATCGACGAGGACTACTGCTTCTATCCCGAGGAGCAGGCCGCCCTCGTCGACCACCTCAAGCGGGCGGAGGTGCCGCACCTCTACTTCACGGTGCATTCGGAGAAGGGGCACGACTCCTTCCTCCTCGAGCCCGACCTCTACACCCCGCACATCCAGGTGATGCTGGACAATGCCGCGAAGGCGGCTGCCTGCGACACGGCCAGCCGAGACCGGCAGAGGTGACGCTGACGGACCGTCGCGGGGCTTGACTCCCGGGCGCGGGCCTGTTGGATTGCGGACCGATGAATGCATCCGATTTGAAGGAACTGACCGGCCTGCTCCGGCGCCGACTCGGCACGATCGCCGACGCGGAGCTGCGCGAGCGCGACCCGGAGCGGCAACTGGCCCTGCTGCAGGAGGCCTCGGAGGCGATCTCCGCCTTCCACGCCCGCCATCGCGGGGCCATCCCTCCGCGGCTGAACCACTACCTGCAGAACTGCAGCTTCCAGAAGGCCCTGGAATGGGCCGAGGCGGAGCTGGGGCGAGGATGAGGCGGATTCGGCCCTCCCCGCTTCAGGGCCGGAAGCCCTCGTCCACGACGAGCGGGCCGCGCTTCCCGTCGGCCGCCTCGGTGGCGAGGGCGTCGCAGCGCTCGTTCATCTCGTGGCCGTCGTGGCCCTTGACCCAGCGCCACTCGATGCGGTGGCCGTCGGCGGCGCGCTCCAGCCGCATCCAGAGGTCGACGTTCTTCACCGCCGACTTGTCGGCCTTGCGCCAGCCGCGCTTCTTCCAGCTCTCGACCCAGCCTTTGCTCTGCGCGTCGACGAGGTAGCGGGAGTCGGAGTGGATCGCGACGCGGCAGGGCTCCTTCAGGACTTCGAGCCCGGCCACCGCCGCGAGGATCTCCATGCGGTTGTTCGTCGTTTTGACGAAGCCCTGGGCCAGCTCGCGGAGATGGGGTCCGTAGCGGACCACGGTGCCGTAGCCGCCGGGGCCGGGGTTGCCGCGCGACGATCCGTCGGTGTAGATGTGGACTTCCTTCATGATGGGACGGATTCGAGCCGCCCGTGGACGAAGGCGGCGATGCGCTCGAGGGCGCCGGGGTCGAGGAGGCGGGGCCGGGCGGCGTGGCGGGCGGCGTGCCCGCGCCGCTCGGGGAACTCGCCGGGGTCGAGCTCGCCGACGCGGACGAGGCGCGACTCGCGCCAGATCCAGGCGTCCGCCGGCCAGGGGCCGACCATGGCCGGGTTCGACCAGGTGTGGATGGAGAGGACGCGGGGGGAAATGCCGGCGGCGAGGTGCATCGGTCCGCTGTCGACGCTGACGGTCCAGGCGGCGAGGCGGAGGAGGTGGACCAGCTCGGAGAGGCTGGTCTTGCCCAGCAAATCCACGACGTTGTCCGGCCAGACCGCGGCGGAGGACGCCCCCGGAGAGCCGACGAGGAGGACGGGACGGGGCGCGAGCAGGGAGCAAAGCTCGCGGGTCTCCTCGGCCGAGAGCGATTTTCCGAGGCCGCGCGAAAAGGGATGCAGCAGCACGGGGCCGGCGAGCTCCGGCAGTCCGGCGGGACGCGCGCCCCGGGGGAGGGCGAAGACCGGCTCTCCGGACGGGGCGCCGAGGGCCCGGGCGAGGGCGAGATTGCGGTCCACGGCGTGGCGGCGGTGCCAACCGGGAACCTCGACCCGGCGATGGTAGAGCAGCGCGGCGCCCTCGCGGGAGCGCCGGAAGCCCGCGACCTCCGCCGCGCCGCGGCGGGCGAG
>CAYMMC010000097.1:0-8926 GCA_964391125.1 uncultured Akkermansia sp. | reverse complement strand
TGGCTGGAGTTCAGAAAATGGAGGCGTTGCGCGGCGTTGGTCTCGAGGCTGCGCTCGGACTGATGACCGGTGTCCCTCGGGGGGCGTCCGAAGAGCTCGAGGAAGGAGCTGGTGATGCTGCCGTCGGGCAGGGCGATGCTGCGGACGTCCTCGGGGACGAAGGTGAAGGGCTCGGGCGTCGCGCTGCTGTAGGATTCCGCGGTCTCCGTGATCTGGTTGAGGGCGTCGATGAGGACCTCGGCCTCGAGCCTCCGCATCGGATAGTGGGCGAACTGGGCGGCGGCTTCGGGCGCGTCCTGCGCCGGAACGGAGGAGAGGGCGAAGGTCCGGGAGTTCATGATCACCCGGACGAGGTGCTTGATGTCGCAGCGCGAGGCGATGAACTCGCGCTCGAGGAAGGCGAGCAGCTCGGGATTCGAGGGCGGGTTGTCCGGGCGGAAGTCGTCGGGCTCGTGGACGATGCCGCGGCCCATCAGCCAGGTCCAGACGCGGTTGGCGGCGCAGCGGCTGAACCAGGGGTTCTCCGGACGGAGAAGCCAGCCCGCGAAGACGGCGCGGGGATCGCTCCTGCCCGGGTCGAGCTTCGCCGGGGTGCCGTCGGGGAACAGGGCGTCCTGGTGGAGACCGTCCCGGTCGGCGGTGGGGTCGAAGTAGACGATCTCCTCCTTCCATTCCGCCGTGGGCTTGAAGGCCACGTTGGCGAAGAAGCCGGCCATGGCGTCGAGCTTCCGTTCGGGCCACCTCTCGGCGCGCTCTCCCATGAAGGTCAGCGCGACGGTCGCGGCGATGCCGCGGGGGCTGCGGTCCTGCATCGCCCGGTAGAAGTTCACCTGGCCTTCCCGGAAATTGCTGCCGGTGCCCACCAGCAGGTCCTGGGCGAACTGGTGGAAAGGCTTGTTGTCGCGGACGCTCTCGTGGATCCACTGGTGGTAGGCCTGCGCCGCGTTGGGCCAGAGGTTGATCGGAAATTCGGCCTTCACCCGGAGCACGTCGGACCACTTCATCGCCCAGTAGTCGGCGTATTCCGGTCGCGAGAGGAGGCGCTCGACGAGGAGGACGCGCTTGCTTTCGTCCTGCGAGGCGAGAAAGTCCCGTGCCTCGTCCTCGCGGGGCAGCGTGCCGATGGCGACGAGGTAGGCGCGCCGCAGGAAGACCGCGTCGGAGCTGGCCCGGGCGGGCTTCAGGCCCAGCGCGTCGAGCTGCGCGAAGACGATCCGGTCGAGCTCGTCGCTGGGGTTCTCCGAGACCTCCGGGGGCGGGACGGTCGGACCGGATTCGAAGACGGGGTGGACGGCATCGCCCGCCGCTTCCAACGAAAGGCCGCATGCGGCGACCAGGAGGGGAGGAAGGAGACGGGCGGCGTTCATGATGGTCAGTGGTCGGGAGGTTCGGAGATTCCGCGGGCGAGGGCGGAGAAGGCGACCCCCTCGATCTCGACGAGGAGGTCGGGGCGGCACACGTCCGCCAGAGCGTAGATCGCGGGGGTGGCCCCGAGACGGCGCTCGCAGACGGCGCGGCAGGCCTCGAAGTCCTCGGGGCGCTTCACGTAGACGCGCACCTTGGCTAGGTCCCGCAGGCTCGCCCCGGCGTCCGCCCATCCGTGCCGGGCGAAGTTCTCGGGGGCGATCAGCCTCTCGATGTTGTCGAGAGTCTGCTCGGTCTGCCTGGCGGCGTCGCCGGGATGCACCGTCTCGGCGTCGACGATGCTCGCCGTGCCGGAGATCCAGGTGGTGAGGTGGTCGCCGATGCGGAGGGCCATGGCCCGGGAGAACTTGGGGCTCTTTCGCGAATACTCCTTCGGGTAGTCGAAGGCGGAGGTCTGCTGGGGGTTCTCGAGCGAGAGGAGGCGCACGTCCTTCCGGTCCGTCTGGATGGCGAGGCAGGCGGTGACGAGGCCGTGCTCGAGGGTGCCGATCCCCGTGCTCGCGGGGTAGATGGCATGGCCGTGCGGCGCGTCGGCGATGGGGTTCGAGGAGAAGTCGATGTTCTCGAAGTAGTCGGTCCGCGCCCGGTTCAGCTCCCGGTAGCGTTCGATGCCGTTTTCCTCCTCGGTGATGTTTCCTTGGTAGAGCCAGACTCTGGCCACGTCGCCGAAGGAGGCATGGACGGCGGAGAGGACCTTTCCGAGCGACTCGAAGGCTTCGGCGGACTGCTCGTAGGCGCTGCGCTTGCCGAGGCTGAGCGATCCGGCCGAGGCGTGGATCCAGCGGATCCCGTCGTGCTCGACGGTGACGAGGTGGGGGCCGTGGTAGCCGACGCTGACGGTCCGGGTGCTGATCGCCCAGGCTTCGATGGCGAGGGCCGAGCCTCCGCAGGGCGGCTGCACCACGAAGAGGGTCAGCGGCATCTCCTCGCCGTAGTAGGCTTCGAAGAGCTGCCGGGCGGCGGCGGCGTCGTCCGCGTCCGCGAGGAAGACGGTCTGCACGGTCAGGGCCATCGGCTCGCCCTGTTGCCGGAGGATGGCCCGGATCGTGGACATCGCCTCCCAGACTTGGTCGCGGAAGCTCCCCCCGCCGTTCGGCGTCACCATCATGGCGACCCGGCGCAGCCCGTCGTATCCGAGGGTGGTGTGGTGCTGCTGGCCGAGAAGGCAGGGCGGGATCTCGTGGAGCGCCTCCACCGCGGCGGGCGGCGAGCAATGTTCGCAGTCGGAAACGCCGCAGTCGCCGTCGAGAAGGTGCCGGTCCGGCGCGAGGTGGTAGCAGATCGGCTTCGTGGATCGGCCCGGGAGAACGGTCGGAGAGATCGAAGTGGCGCTCATGACTGGGATCAGATTAGACGGGTTCGGGGGAGAATACAAGAAAAAAAGATAAACAATTCGTTTATTGATCCAAACGATTGCGGCGATCGAGAATGGAGGGGGGCGGGGGAGGCTCAGACGAGGGCGAGCGCGATCAGGAGGACTCCGCCGGCGAAGCCCGCCAGGGCGACGCTCCAGACCGCCGCCGCCTTCCGCAGCTCCATGAACTGCCAGGCCACGAGGGCGAATTTGAGGGCGGCGATCGCGAGAATCGCGACGGGGAGCGCGCCCCGTCCGCCGAGGGCGAAGCCGACGACGGTCAGGGCGACGAGGACGATCCAGGTGGTGAGGTTGCTTCGGTTCATAGCAGGTAGACGATGGGGAAGATCAGGAGCCAGATGAGGTCGCACATGTGCCAGAAGATGCCGCCGGCCTCGACGTCGTCGTGGTGGTCTCGGTGGTAGCGCCCCCGCTTCACGTGCAGGGCGAGGTAGCCGAGGATGAGCACGGCGACGAGCACGTGGATGAAGTGGAAGCCGGTCAGGGCGAAGTAGAGCGTGAAATAGGCGTCCTCGCCGAAGGAGGCGCCGTGGCTGGCCTCCTCCCCGTATTCGATGCCCTTGAGGAGAAGGAAGGCGAGCCCGGTGGCGATCGCGCCGTAGATCCAGCGGAGCGCGGCCGGCGAGCGTCCCCGGCGGAGCTCTTCGAGACCGCAGGCCATGAACCAGCCGCCCGTCAGGAGGACGAGGGTGTTGACGAAGGCGATCGGCTGGTTGAGGAGCTCGCGGCCCTGGGCGAACAGCTCCGGCGTCTCGCCTCGCTGGTGCAGGAACACCCCGAGCCCGGCGCCGAAGGTGCCGACCTCGAGGAAGACGATGATCCAGACGAGGATTCCGCCCGGCGGTTCGAACCGGGCCCAGTCGCCGCTCTGCGACGATGCGATGGATGGGGTGGTGGTGTCTTGCATATTGGGGATTCGGATCGGATGGACGAATGCCGCCGCTCCACTGCGGCGGTCGTCGGGTTCGCGGGAGTCGGGGTCAGGGGGAGACGGTGCATTCGGCGATTCGCTTGGCGGCGAAGGCGTCCGTCAGCAGCTCCTCCTGATAGAGTTGGTCGATCTGCCTCATCCGCCCCGCGATCTGGCTTTCGGTGAATTTCGTCTCCGAGGCCTTCGTGGCGGCGAGGGTCTCCGGATCGGGCGGCGGCAGGGGGCGTCCCGCCGGGGGCTTCGCCTCGGGATCCGGGACGAGGACGCGGAGGTTCTCGGCCGGGACGAGGTGGCGCCAGAGGAAGGCCTGCATGCGGTCCTCCGTCGGAACGACCGCGCGCCGGACGGCCTCGCCGTCGATCGTCGCGCTGCCGACGAATTCGAGATGGAAGGATTTCCCGAAGGCTTCGGGCTCGGCCTTGATGGCGATCCTCGCGGTCGTCTTGCCCGGCGCCAGCGTGACCGGGGCGCAGACGAGACCGGGCGGGGGATCCTTCAGGGCGACCTCGATGGGGCCTTCGTAGCCGTCCCGGCGCGCCGCGTGCAGGGTCAGCGAGGCGCCGGATTTGGCCGTGACCGTGGCGCTCGAGGGGGTGATGCGCAGATCGAAAGAGGGTCGGGCCGGCGCGAGGCGGAGCCGGTAGGCGTATTCGCTGCCGCCGGAGCGCGTGGCCTCGCCCAGATGCAGCCGATAGAGTCCGTCCTCGGGCAGGGTCGCGAGGAGGCGGGAGTCGGCGTGATGGGTGTTGGCCCCCGCCGCGAGATCCTCGTGGTCGTCGTTCAGGGCGAGGAGGGCGCCGTCGGGGCCGACGAGCTGGATCACGGAATCGACGGGGGAGTCGAGCCGGCGCGCGGAGACTTCCGCGGCGATGGACTGGTTCGCCTTGCCTTCGAAGGCGAAGACGTCCCGGTCGCCCGGCGTCCCGATCCGGCCGTTCACGATCACGGGGAGAGTCACGCGCTGGGGGGCGCCGGGGGGATCGTTCGGCTCCACCTCGAGCAGTTCGGGGAGGGTGTCGAGGACGAAGGGGAGGGGGTTCGAGATCCGTCCGTCGCGCTTCGCCGAGACGAGGTGCAGCCCCGGCGCGTCCTTCGCCGAGGGATGGAGGATCTCGGCCCCGTCGAGATTCCAGCCTTGGACCTGGACCGAGGGCGTCGATCCGGCGATGCCGCCCAGTGGGAAGATCCCCGTCAGGTAGGGCAGCTCGCCGATGGTCAGGCGGTAGATGAAATCCTCGCGGCCCCGGTGGATCGCATCGGCGATCTCGGCCACGTATTCCCCGTCGGCGGGAACGTCGAAGAGAATGACCGGATCCGGCTTGAAGCGGAAGTCGTCCTCGTAGGCGATCTCGCGTCCCTTCGCGTCGCGCAGCACGAGGACCGGCTGGAACCAGCCCGGCACCGCGTCGGCGATGAAGGGGACGAGCTCCCGGGCGAGGACGGAGAGCACGATCCGCTGGCCCTTGCGCGCCGGGAAGCGATAGCGGTTGACCTCGCCCGAGGCGATCTGTCCGTTCACCGTGCAGGGCGGCTCGACGCGGCGCTCGACTTCCTCCTCGGGCCGTTTGCGGAGGGAGAGCTCCTCCTTTCCGAGCACCTGGAAGGGGGAGGTGAGCATGGGTTCCCGGCTCGATTCGGGGAGCTGTCCGACGTGGAACGCCACGGGATTGGTGATGCCGGTGGCGGTGGCGAGCCGGATCTCCCGCCGCCCCGGCGCCGCGTCGGGAGCGATGCTGACCTCCAGGAAGACGAGGTCGGCGAGGGCCGCGCTGGCGGGGCGGTTGCAGTATTCCTCGAGGCGTCGCTCGATCCGGGCCATCAGGGCGGCCGTCTCCGCGTCCGGCGTCTTTTCGCCTTCCTTCCCTTCCTCCTTCAATCCGTCCTTCAGCTCCTTCAGCTGGTTTCTCATCAAGGTGATCTCCTGGGGGCCGATCCGCTTGTAGCATTTGACGACCTTGGCGGAGACGCCCTGGCCGGTGACTTCGACGCCCGTCACCGTGGCGAGGGCCTGCCCGCCCACCTTCACCGGGAAGGTGGCGCCCTGCTGGCCCCCGGCCGGGTAGACGTAGCCGGTGTAGGGCCGGGCCTGGGCGAAGGCGGCGAGCGGGGCGAAGACGGCGACGGCGCTGAGGAGCGCGAGCAGTCGGCGGGGGCGGGAGTCCATGGCTGGGGCGGTTGCGGAAGGCGTCGGGAGCCTCGACGGGCGATGTTCCTACATGATCTCGGCGAGGAGGCCGCCGGAGGGAGCCTTGCCCGGCTCCGTCGGCAGGATGCTCGCCTCCAGGCCCATGGGATGGGGCAGGGAGGCCTTGCTGTCGATCCCGGCGAGCTGGTAGATGCTGCCGAGCAGGTCGGTCGGGGAGACGGGGCGCTCAGCGACCTCCATGGCCTTCTCGTCGGAGGCGCCCACGACGTGGCCGCCTTTGAATCCGCCTCCGGCCACGAGCACGGAGAAGACCTTGCCGTGGTGGTTGCGACCGCCGTTCCAGGGGGGCTGCCAGTCCACCTTGGGACCGCGTCCGAACTCGCCGCAGCACCAGACCAGGGTGGTGTCCAGCATTCCCCGGTCGTGCAGGTCGGCGAGGAGGGCGGCCAGCCCTTGGTCGAGCTGGGGCGCCTGCCGTCCCATGGTCTGGAAGTGGTTGCTGTGCGTGTCCCACCCGCCGGGGTAGTTGATGACGATGTAGGGCACGCCGGCCTCGGCCATGCGCCGGGCCGCGAGGCAGTCCTGCCCGAAGGTGTGGCGACCGTAGCGGTCCCGGAGCTCGGGCTTCTCCTTGGAGAGGTCGAAGACCTCGCGGCCCTTGCCGAGGATCATCTCGTAGGCCTCGGTCCGGGCGGCCTCCGAGGCTTGCACGATCGGATCGTCGCCCGCGGCCTTTCGCAAGGTGTCGAGACTCGCGAGCAGATCGCGCCGGGCCTCCTGACGGGCGTCCGCGACGCGGCGCGAGACGATCCCCTCGACCTCGAAGCGCGAGGCGTTGGGATCGCCTCCGGTGGCGAAGGGCTTGAGCCTGGCCCCGAGGAAGCCTTCCTCCGAGAAGCGCCCTTGCGGCTTTGTCAGGACGACGTAGGGCGGCAGGCTGCCCTTGTATTCCTTCTCCTTCATGTGGGCGAAGACCGCGCCGACGCTGGGGTAGGCGAGGCGGTCGCCCGGCGCGTGGGCGGTCTGCACGAGGTAGGCCGCCGTCTCGTGGCCGTTGTTGCCGTGCGTCATGCTGCGGATGAGGGAGTATTTGTCGGCCTGCTTCGCCAGTTCCGGGAACCATTCGCTGAGCTGGATGCCGGGAACGTTCGTGGAGAGGAACTTCTTCAGCGGCCCGTTGTAGTCGTATCCGGCGTCGGGCTTCGGATCCCAGGTGTCGGAATGGGACATGCCTCCCCAGAGGAAAATCTGGATCACCGTGGTGGCCTTGGCGCGGGGTTTGGCCTTCCCCGCCTCCGTGGAGGGGCCCGTTGCGGGGGTGGGAGGCTCCGCCCCGAAGGCGCCGCTGCCGAGCAGTCCGAGGGTGCCGAAGAGTCCGATCTGCATGGCTCCGCGGCGGTCGATGGATCGGCTCAGGCTCATGCCAAGCTGGTTCGGATGGGTGGGGAGGGACCAGAGGGGGGGGATCGGGTCGTTCATGGTGTCGAGGGGTTGGGTGGTGGGGGGGCGCGGTCAGTGGCGGAAGACGAATTCATGGGTGTTGAGCAGAGCCCAAGCGAGGTCGGTCCAGTGCTCGGGTCGGACGGCCTTTTGGTCGGGTTTCTCCGCCTCGCCGAGGCCGCAGTAGGCTCTGGCGGTGGCGATCTCCTCCGGGCTGGGATGGCGGGAGAGAATCGCGAGGTAGAGTTCGGCGATGGTCTCGTCCACCGGACGCTTCGCCGAGACGAGAGCCTTGATTCCGGGACCGTTCTCGAGCTTTTCCTGGATGTGGCTGGAGTTGAGGAGGTGGAGCCATTGGCCGGACACCACCTGGCCGGACCGCTCGCCCTCGGTCCCGGTGGCTCTGGCGGAGCGACCGAAGAGCGAGAGGAAGGGGCTCGTGATGCTGCCGTCGCCGATGGAGACGGCGGGTTGCCCCTGCGGGATGTAGGTGAAAGGCTCGGGAATGGGACTGGTGTAGAGCTCCGTGGTTCCGGTGACTCGGTTGATCGCGTCGATCAGCACCTCCGCCTCCAAGCGGCGCATCGGATAGGCGGCGAAGAGCGCTTCGGCTTCCGGCTTCGGCGATCCGGCGACGGAGGCGAACTGGTAGGTCTCGGAATTGAGGATGAGCCGGTAGAGGTGCTTCAAATCGTATTCCGCCCCGATCAGCTCCTTCTCGAGATAGGCGAGCAGCTCGGGGTGGGAAGGCGGATTGTCGTCGCGGAGATCGTCCGCTTCGTGGACGATCCCGCGCCCCATCAGCCAGGACCAGACCCGGTTCGCGATGGCGCGGGTGAACCAGGGGTTTTCCGGCGAGACCAGCCAATCGGCGAAGACCTCGCGGGGGTCGCGGTCGGCGGGGAGGGCGACGGTGGTCCCGTCGGGGAGGACGGTCTCTTTGGGAAGGGCCGCCGGGGCCGCCGTCGTCGCGAGCTCCTCGTCCTCGAAGGGCGTCCCGATCTCGGCGATGGAGGCTCGTCCCGGCGCGGCGTTGCCGGCGATGGCGTGGGAGCCGGTCGGATCCCAGAAGACGTATTCCTCCTTCCATTCGCTGGTGGGCTTGTAGCCGATCTGGGAGAAGAAGACCGACATCCCGGCGAGGCGCTCCTGCGGCCATTTCTCGGTGCGGCTGCCCATGAAGGTGAGGGCCACTCCCGAGGCGATGCCGTCGGGCGCGCGGCTGGGCAGGGCGCGGTAGAAATTGACCGGGCCGACGCGGTAGTTGCTCCCGCTCGAGGTCAGCAGCTCGCGGACGAACTGGTCGTAGGGCTTGTTCTGCCGGAGCGAGGCGACCACCCAGCGGTGGTAGAGCTGGGCCGCGTTGGGCCAGAGATTGATGGGGAACTCCGCCTTGATGCGGAGGAGGTCGCCCCACTTCATCGCCCAGTAGACGCTGAATTCGTCGCTGGAGAGCAGGCGCTCGATCAAGGCCTTTCGCTTGTTGGCGGCATCGGGGTTCTCGATGAAGGCTCTTGCCTCCTCCCCCGTCGGCGGAATGCCGACGAGATCGAGGTAGGCGCGCCGGACGAAGACCGCGTCCGAGCAAAGCGTCGGCTGAATGCCGTGC
>CAYMMC010000096.1:0-9011 GCA_964391125.1 uncultured Akkermansia sp. | reverse complement strand
GGGGCTTTGGAGGGAGATGGGCTGCTGGGCCATTTTGAGGACGGCGCGGACGCGGTCCACGGGCATCTGCATTTCGGCGGCGATCTCCTCGGGGGTGGGTTCGCGGCCGTAGTCCTGGAGGAGCTGTTTCTGGACCCGCATCAGCTTGTTGATGGTCTCGATCATGTGGACCGGGATGCGGATGGTGCGGGCCTGGTCGGCGATGGAGCGGGTGATGGCCTGGCGGATCCACCAGGTCGCGTAGGTCGAGAACTTGTAGCCGCGTCGGTATTCGAACTTCTCCACCGCCTTCATCAGGCCGATGTTGCCCTCCTGGATGAGGTCGAGGAAGGAGAGGCCCCGGTTGGTGTATTTCTTGGCGATGGAGATGACGAGCCGCAGGTTCGCCTCGACCATTTCGTCCTTGGCCCGGCGGGCCTCGTCCATCCGCTGGCACAGGGTGGCGGCGAGGCGGTCGAATTCCTCCTGGTCCATCCAGACTTCCCTTTCGAAGGCGGCCTTGGCGGCGGCGGCGGTCTCGATCTCCTCGGGGCGTTTCGCCGCGGCGGCCTGGGCGGCGAGTTCGGCGGAGCGCTTCGCGCGGGCCTCGGCCTGTCCGACGAGGTCTTCGGTGACGTGGTGCTTGAAGTAGAAGCGTCCGTAGAGCTTGGCGAGCTCGGCATGGTCCCGCCGCCAGGCTTCGTCGAGCTCGGCGGAGGCGGGGCCGTCGCCCGCGCCGCGGAGCCGGCCGTAGGTCTCCGCGAGCCTGTCCCGCAGGGCGGCGAGCTGCTCGCGGAGCCTGTCGAGGTTTCTCAGGTAGCGGGCGCGGCTCTCGATCTTCTTGTCGAGGATGATCCGGTCGAAGCGCTCCTCGCCCTGCTGGAGGCGCCGGGCGAGGTCGAGGTAGGCGTCGGGGATGAAGCCGCAGCGGCAGATCAGCTTGCGGATCTCCGCTTCCGCCTTTTCGATGCGCTTGGAAATGTCGATTTCCTGTTCGCGGCTGAGCAGGGGGATCTGCCCCATTTGCTTCAGATACATCCGCACCGGATCGTCGAGGATGTCGAGGCGGCCCTCGCGTTCGGGGCCTAGGTCCTTCTCCAGGGCGTCCTCCCCGTCGTCGCCTTCATCGGCGGAGACCTCGTCGACGCCGACCTCCCGGGGGGCGGCGGGCTTGGCGGCTTCGGCCTCGACCGCGTCGACGATGCGGAACTTCATCGTGCGGAGCTGCGCGATGAGGTCCTCCAGCAGCTCCACGTCGGTCTCGGCTTCGGGGACGGCCTCGTTGATGTCGTCGTAGGTCAGGTGGCCTTGCTCGTTGGCGAGCCGGACGAGGTCGCGGACCACGATGCGGAAGGCGGGATCGCCCTGAAGCGGCGGAGGGTCCATGGCCGGGGCCGCCCCCATGATGGCGGGGCCCTGGAATTCCCCCGATTTTGTGGTTGCGTGTTTCCCGGCTGACTTGCTAAGCTCTGAGGCGTTGGCTTGGTGGTTGGCCATATTCCGGACGAGAGGGAGGGAAGAGAACGCTCCCGCGAGGCCGGAAGCCTCTAACATTCGTTTAGCCGTCCTCTCAGGTCAAGAAGGACTTTGGACAGCCGCGTCACCTCGTCTTCAGGCAGTCCGGGAGCGCCCAGCTGCACCCTCGTCACCTCGATTTCGCGCTGCACGCTCTGGCGGCGCAGGGCGGCGAGGCATTCGCGGGCGAGTTCCGGCGTGAGGGTGGCGGACTCCTCGCCGAGGATGCGCAGCGCGGCGCGGCGCTCCTTTTCCGGGAGCCCGCCGACGAAGGCGTTCACGCTCGCGGCGTTGGCGGGGTCGAAGCCGCCGCCCCAGAGCAGGGAGAGCAGCTCCGTCTCGGCGAGCTGGCGGAAGAAGTCGGGCGCGGGACCGGCTGCCACGGCGTCCCTCACCGCCGGGTCGGTGAGCAGTCCGCGGCAGAGCAGCCGGATGGAGCGGTTCTGGATCTCCGCGCCGCCGGGGCCGGAGGGCAGGTCCTCCGGAGCGGTTTCGGCGGCGGGCGCGGCGGAGGCGCCCGCTTCGGAGGCGCGGCGCCTCTGGATCTGCTCGCGCTTGTGCTGCGCCCTTTCGGCCCGGTCCTTCGCCGCGAGGGCGTCGCGGACGAGCTTCCGGATGTCGTCCTCGCCGACGGCGAGGCGGACCGCGATGCGGTTGACGAGGGCGTCCTGGAGCATCTTGTCGTCGACCAGGGCGATGTCGCCGGCCAGATCCCGCGCGAAGGCGAGCCGGTCGCGCAGGCTGCCCTGGTTGAGGCGGCTGCCGCGGCGGTCGATCTGGAAGTCGAAGAACTCCGGCGCCGCGCCGAGGATCTCGCGCAGGGCGCCGGGCCCCTGCTTGCGGATGAGCGAATCGGGATCCTCGCCCTCGGGGAGCAGGGCCAGCCGCACCAGCATTCCCGAGGGGGCGAGGACGCGGAAGGCCTTCGAGGCCGCGTTCAGCCCCGCCGCGTCGGAGTCGAAGCAGAGCACGACCTCGTCGGTGTGGCGCTTCAGGATCTTCGCGTGCTCCGGGGTGAAGGCGGTGCCGAGGGGGGCGACGACGTTCTCGATGCCGGCTTCGTGCGCGGCGATGAGGTCGAGCTGGCCTTCGCAGACGACGGCGACCTTCTCCCTGAGGATGGCGCGCTTGCTCTTGTCGAAGCCGAAGAAGGTGCGGCCCTTGTTGAAGAGCGGGGTCTCCGGCGAGTTCACGTATTTCCCCCCTCCCTGGTCCGCCGCGAGGACGCGTCCGCTGAAGGCGACGGTCTCGCCCTGGTCGTTGTTCACCGGGAACATGAGCCGGTGGCGGAAGAAGCTGTAGGCGCCCTTTCCGGGGCGGTTCTCGTCGCGCCATTTCGCGAGCCCGCCCTCGACGAGCTGGGGCACGGCGAAGCCCTCGGCCCGCGCCCAGTCGAGGAAGGGGCGCTGTTCCGCCGGGGCGTAGCCGAACTTCCACTTCCGCGAGGTCTCCATGGAAAGGCCGCGCGACCTCAGGTAGTCCCGGGCCGGCTGGGCGACCGGGCTTTTGAAGAGAAGCCGGTGGAACCAGTCCGCCGCCGCCCGCTGCATCCGCATCAGGTCGCCCTTGCTCCGGCGCCGGGCCTCCTCCTTGGGATCGTAGGCCTCCTCGACGATGACGATCCCGGCGCGGTCGGCCAGCTTCCGAGTCGCGTCGACGAAGACGAGGTTCTCGTAGAGCATCACGAACTTGATCGCGTCGCCGCTGGTGTGGCAGCCGAAGCAGTGGAAGATCTGCCGGTGCGGGTTGACGTTGAAGCTGGGAGTCTTCTCGTTGTGGAAGGGGCAGACGGCCTGGAAGTTCGCCCCCGATCGCTTCAGGGGGAAATAGCCTTGGATCAACTCGACGATGTCCGTCGCGTCGAGGATCTGCTGCACCGTTTCCTGTGGGATGATGGCCATCGTCGGGGGCGGACCCGAGGGGGTCGGGCCGGATAGATAACCCTCTTGGACGGCGGAGGCAACGGGGCGTGGGCGGGGGCCGCCGCGCCGGACGCCCCTACTTGGTCACGTGCACGACTTTCTCGGCGAGATCGCCGCGCCGCCCTTCCGGCCAGGCTTCCGACTCGGGCCAGCCGAGGTAGAGGAAGCCGAGGCATTTGTCGCGCGGGTCGCCGAGCCCCAGCCATTGGCGCATTTCGTCGGAGTAGACCAGCGGGGGAGTCGACCAGAAGGCCGCCATGCCGAGGGCCGAGGCGGTCAGGTGCATGTTCTGGACGGCGCAGGCCACGGCTTCGACCTCCTCGATCTCGGGGATCTTCTCGGCGGCTTGCCGCTTCATCGCGATGGCGACGACAACGGGGGCCTGGAGAGGCTGCGCACCCAGCTTGTCGAACTTGTCCTGGCGGAAGGCTTCCTCCGGCGTGAGCCGACGATAGAGGGACTGGCAAAAGGCGGCGAGCCGCTCGCGCCCCGCCTCGGCGAAGACGAAGAAGCGCCAGGGTTCGGTCATGCCGTGGGTCGGGGCCCAGTTCGCGTTTTCAAGGAGGGCGGCGAGATGGCGGCTCTCGACGGGGCGGCCGGACATGTCGTGCGGCTTGATGGTGCGGCGGCGGCGGATCAGGGCGTTTGCCGCGGCGAGGCGCAGCGACATGGCATCGAGGGGAGGGGTGGCGGGGGCGTCGCTCATGGACGGGGGAGGGGCCTGCGGCCCTGGCGGGTGGGTGGAAGGAGCAGGAGGGAATGGGGGGCGGGCTGGACCAGGCTCCGGCGGTAGAGGGCGCCGACGGCCTGCTTGAAGGCCTTCTTGCTGACGCCGAAGCGCTCCCGGATGGCCTCGGGGCTGCTCTCGTCGCCGAGGTCGAGCCGGCCGCTGTTCCGGCGGAGCTCTTCGAGAATGCGTTCGGAAAGGTCGGTGACGCGGCCGAAGCCGACCGCCTCCAGGGAGAGGTCGATCTTGAAATCCTCCTTCATCCCCCGGACGAAGCCGCTCAGCTCGTCGCCCGGCTCGAGGGGGCGGTGGACGTCGCTGGCGTGGAGGAGCCCGCGGTGCCGCCGGTCGATCATCGCGCTCCAGCCGAGCGGCGTCCGCTCCAGGATCATGAGGGGGACGGCCTGCCCCGTCCGATAGCGGGGCGCGGTCTTGTCGAGGTAGCGGCCGAGCTTGCTCGTGGCGACGAGACGGTTCGACTTGGGATCGACGACGACGCGGACGACGACCCGCTCCCCGGCGCGGACCGGCTTGCTCTGCTCCGCGAAGGGGAGGAGGAGGTCCTTCGCCAGCCCCCAGTCGAGAAAGGCGCCGAGGCGGGGGTGGACTTCGACGACCTTGAGTCCTGCGTAGTCGCCCGCCTCGCAGAGCGGCAGGCGGCTGGTGGCGACGAGCCGGTCCTCGGAATCGCGCGAGACGAAGACCCGCACCTCGTCGCCCGGTTCGACTTCGGGCGGAGTCTCGCTGTTCGGCAGGAGAATCTCGCCC
The DNA here is from genome assembly GCA_964391125.1 of uncultured Akkermansia sp. Classification (GTDB taxonomy): domain Bacteria; phylum Verrucomicrobiota; class Verrucomicrobiia; order Verrucomicrobiales; family DEV007; genus Arctic95D-9. Next base: position 4,100 of record CAYMMC010000096.1, on the reverse strand, counting down.
AGGTCTCCGCCGTCGAGCACGAGCCCGTGGTCGGAGGCGCGGAGGATGACGAGGTTCTGGATGCGGCCGAGAAGTGCCATCGGGTGGATTGAGGGATTGAGGGGTGCGGGTCAGCGCCAGGCGAGCTGGAGGGCGTCGCCTTGCCTGGGATGGGCGGGATCGAGGGTGCGCAGCTCCAGGGCGAGGCCTTCGGCGGTGACGGTGGCGCGGACCCAGCCGTTCGGCAGCTCGGGCTTGAAGACGTAGGCCGTGGTCGGCAGGTTCACCAGATGCAGGCCGCGGTCGTCGCGCTTGTGGCCCCAGACGTGGCTGTGGCCGTAGACGAAGGCCTTCGCGGAGGGCTGCGATCCGATCAGCTCCAGAAAGGCGTCGGTGTCGACCAGGCCGGTGATCCTGGCGGTCTCGCCGTCCTTCTGGGGCGGCTGGGGATAGTGATGGCCGACGAGGATGGCGGGCTTGCCGGGCTGCTCCGCGAGGAGGCGTCCGATCCAGGCGAGCTGCTCCGCGCCGAACTCGCCTTCGACCTGGTTCACATGGCGCAGCGAGTCGAGGAGGATCCAGTTCGCCAGCGGCGTCTCGATCACGGAGCAGTAGTTGCCGCCCACCGGCGACGGCGCCGCCGCGTCGCCGAGGGCGGCGGCGAAGGTCTCGCGGTTGTCGTGGTTGCCCATCGTGAAATGGATGGGCAGGCCCGCCTCGCGCAAGGGGGCGAGCAGGGCGAGGAGCGTGGCGTAGTCGCCCGCCTGTCCGTCGGAATAGGCGCAATCGCCGTCGATGACGACGCCGGCGAGCCCGTCCTTCTCGCGCAGGACTTCGGCGACGACGCGCTCGAGGTTGCCGGCCATGTTCGTCCCCTGCCGCGAGACCGTGCCGCGGTCGGCGGCGATGTGCGTGTCCGAGAGCAGCGCCCAGGTCTCCGCTGCGGCGCTCCGCCCGGTGCGGGGGAGGAAGGGCGCGAGGGCGAGGACGGCGGATCCGCCGAGAAAGCGGCGGCGGGCGAGGGGGGCGAGGTGCAGCGGCATGGCCGGAATATGGCCGAAAACGCGTCGGGAGCCAAGCGACTTGCGCGGATCCGGGCATCATCGCGTCTTTACAGACGGATGCGATCGGGTGTTCAATCTCCGTCATGAAGCCCGTCCTGCTCGCCCTCGCCTGCGCCCTGCTCGTGCCGCTCGCCGCCTCCGCCGCCGAAAGGCCGAATATCCTGTTCATCCTCGCCGACGACCTGGGCTACGCCGAACTCGGCTGCTACGGGCAGGAGAAGATCAGGACGCCCCGGATCGACGCCCTCGCCGCCTCCGGGATGCGCTTCACCCGCGCCTACTCCGGCAACGCCGTCTGCGCGCCCTCCCGCTGCGTGCTCATGACCGGGAAGCATCCGGGGCGCGCCACCGTCCGCAACAACCGCTCGATGCAGCCCGAAGGGCAACATCCCCTCCTCGCCGCCGACGTCACCATCGCCGAGGGGCTCCGCGCGGTGGGCTACGCCAGCGGCGCCTTCGGCAAGTGGGGGCTGGGCAACGTCTGGTCCGAGGGCAGTCCGAACCGCCAGGGCTTCGACCGTTTCTTCGGATACAACTGCCAGGGCCACGCGCACAGCTACTACCCGGCCAGCCTCTGGAGCGACGAGGAGCGCTTCCCCCTGAAGAACGATCCGCCCATCCCCGGCCACGAGGGACTCTCCCCCGGCGCCGATCCCGCCGACCCGCGCAGCTACGACCGCTTCAAGGGGCAGGACTACGCGCCCGACCGCATCCACGAGCAGGCCCTCGCCTTCCTCCGCCAGCACCGCGACCGCCCCTTCTTCCTCTACTATCCCAGCACGCTGCCCCACGTCGCCCTGCACATCCCCGACGAGGAGCTGGAGCCCTACCTGGCGATGGAGTGGAACGATCCTCCCTTCATCCGGGCCAAGCGCGGCTACACGCCCCACTTCACCCCGCGCGCCGCCTATGCCGCGATGATCTCGAAGCTCGACGCGCAGGTCGGCGAGCTCGTCGACCTCGTGACCGAGCTGGGGCTCGGCGAGAAGACCCTGATCGTCTTCCCCTCCGACAACGGCGCCACCCATCTCGGCGAAGAGGTCGACGTGGAGTTCTTCAACAGCGTCGGCGAACTCCGCGGTCTGAAGGGCGAGCTCTACGAGGGGGGCATCCGCGTGCCGCAGATCGCCGCCTGGCCCGGCGTCATCCCCGCCGGCAGCACCAGCGACCGGATCACCGGCTTCGAGGATTGGCTGCCCACCATCCTCGATTTCGCCGGGACCAAGGCGCCCGAGGGCATCGACGGCGTCAGCATCGCTCCGACCCTGCGAGGGGAGGCGCAGCCGCCGCGCCCCTTCCTCTATCGCGAATTTCCCGCCTACGGAGGACAACAGGCCGTCTGGCTCGGCCAGCGTTGGAAGGGCATCCGAACGGACCTCGACCGCAAGGGGCGCGCCCCCGATCTCGCGGTGCGGCTCTACGACCTCGAGGCCGACCCTTCCGAGAGCGAGGACCTCGCCGCGGCGCATCCCGAGGTGGTGAAGGAGATCGAGTCGCTGATGAAACGCGAGCGGACGCCCTCGGACGCCTTTCCCTTCCCGGCTTTGGACGGGCTCTGAGGAGGCCTGACGGGTGGTTCTTCGCCGTGGGAGCTTCGCTCGGCCCTTCCATGACCGACCTCCGCCAAGGCGAACCATGAAGACCATTCCTTCGGAACCGGCAAGGCGGCGCTGGCCTGGCGTCCTGCTCAGTCTGTTCGTTCCCGGCTTTGGCCTGCTTCGCTCCGGGGCTCCCCGACGGGCCGTCGCCTGGTTTCTGGGCCTCCACTTGGCCGCCCTGGTCGCAGCGATCGGCCTCGTCTCGAGCGCGGTGCCCCTTCCGCTCGCCATATTGCCCTTCGGCGTCTTGATCGTCGCCGCGATCTGGATGCTCTGCGATAGCTTCAAGCCCGGTCGCATGACCTGGCCCCTTTGGGGCCTGTTCGCGGGGCTGGTCTTGCTCTTGCCGCTTCTCCCCGACCCTGCGGCACTGGTCGTGCGAAGCTTCGAGATCGCTAGCGGAGCCATGGAACCCACCTTGATGGGATCGCGCTCGGCGTCGTCCCCGGACAAGGTCGTGGTGGACCGCCTGTCCTATCGGTTCGCGCCGCCGCAGCGGGGCGATCTGGTCGTCTTCGCCACCTCCGGGATTCCGGGCATCGGGCGGCGCCACGACGGGGAGGAGTTCTTCGTCATGCGGCTCGTGGGACTGCCGGGCGAGCGGATCCGCCTGTCGGAAGGTCGCCTTTTCGCAGGTGGGAGGCTCCTGGGAGAGGAGGATGGCATTCCCGGCTCGATCGAATACAGTGGCCCGGACGGCGAATACGTGGTCGGTCCGGACGAGTATTTCGTGCTCGGCGACAACTCGTCGGACAGCAACGACAGCCGCTATTGGGGTTGCGTTCCGAAAGCGGCCCTTTATGGAAAGGTCGCCATGATCTACTATCCATTCGGCAGGGCCGGTCGGCATCCGTAGGGTGGCCGTCCCGGTCGCCGAGACGAGTTCAGGTCGGCAGACTCTGGAAGAGCATCTTCCAGGCGTGGAAGAAAAGGCTGCCGAGGAGCAGCCAAGCGAGAATGTTGAGGACGAAGACGGTGGCGAGGACGGAGACGATCAGGACGACGGGCCACCAGCCGCCGGACTCCTGCTCGCCACCTTCGCTCCCGAGATAGGTGGAGAGGAGCCGGTAGTTGCGGGAGTTCGACTTGAACCAGAAGGAGAAGAGGTCGCCGACGACGGGAATGGCGCCGACGGCGGCGTTGAGAAGCATGTTTCCGCCCATCTTCGTCAGCGTGGCGATGGGAAGGCCCTTTCTCCCCGCCTCGCCGAGGATCATGGCGCCGAAGAGCGTGGCGACGGTCTCGCCCCCGTAGGGAATGAGTCCCAGCAGCGGATCGAGGCCGAAGCGGAGATCGGCAGCTATATCAGCCAGTATTACCCCGAACTGAGTCAGTCGGTCGACTTGGGCAACTGGGGTCCCGTGGGCACACCCGACGACATCATCGCGTGGTTGAAGGAGTTCCAGGAAGCTGGAGTCACCCACTTCGTCTGCCGTTTCGGATCCATGGACCAGTTCGG
>CAYMMC010000095.1:0-9036 GCA_964391125.1 uncultured Akkermansia sp. | reverse complement strand
GAGCCGGGTGTCTCCGGCGGTGGCGACCACTTCGAAGAACCCGTCCCGCATCCGCAGCACGGAGAGATCGAAGGTGCCGCCCCCGAGATCGTAGACCGCGACGGCGGCATCCTCTTCGAGCCGGTCGAGCCCGTAGGCGAGGGCGGCGGCGGTGGGTTCGTTGAGGAGCCGTTCGACGGAGAGTCCCGCCAGCTCGGCCGCCTGCCGGGTGGCCTCGCGCTGGGAATGGTTGAAGTAGGCCGGCACCGTGACGACGGCGCGCCGCACCGGCTGCTCCAAGGCCTCTTCAGCGATCTCGCGGAGCCGCCCGAGGAGGAGCGCCGACACCTCCTCCGGCGAGACGAGAGTCTCCCCGTCGAGCTGGACGAGGGTTTCGCCGCAGGCGCCGGGGACGAGGCGGCAGGAGCTCGCCTCGCGCTCCTCGGCGCCGAGCTCGGCGAAGGGGCGTCCCATGAAGCGCTTGATCGAGCTCACGGTCCGTTCCGGCGCGAGCGTCCGGGAGCGCAAGGCCTCGGCGCCGACGAGAGGGGGCGCCCCCTCCGGCCAGGTCACGCAGGAGGGGAGGAGGCGCCGCCCCTCCGCATCGGCGAGCACGATGGGAAAGCCGGAGTCGACCACGCCGACCAGCGAATGGGTCGTTCCCAGGTCGATCCCGATGATGAGGCCGTCGTCCATGTCGCGGGAAGGATCGCGTCAGGTCGCGAGAAGAGCAAGGAGGCGCTCGCGGCATTGCGCCTCCCAGCGATCGAGGAACTTCAACTGCCCCAGCGCCCGTCTCGCCTCGCCGTAGTCGCCCCGGTCCGCCGCCGCCTCGAATTCGGCGAAGCGTCCCGTCAGCGCCGTCTTCAGCGGCTGGACCTCCTGCAGGAGCCCCTGCACCGCGAGCTGCGCGGCGACGGCCTCCTTCGCGAGGACGGCGCGCGCCAAGGCCGTGGTCGCCTGGCGATGCCGCGAGAGCAGCGCGTCGGTCGAGGCGAGGACGGGTCCGATCTTCGCGAACAGGTCCATCAGCTCGGGCGCGACGGCCCGCTCCGGCTCGCCGCCGGGGGATTTCGCCTCCAGCCAGGCGCCGAGGCGCGAGGCGGGGTCGGCGAGCCGGGCGCGGGCGGAGTGGATCCCGGCGGTGTCCGGACCGGCGGCAGATTCGTCCTCCCGGACTCGTTTCCGCCAAGCGTCCTCGATGGCCGCGGGATCGAGGCGCAGCGACTCGGGCAGTCCGAGGAGCGCAAAGGGATTCGTCATTCGCGCACGCCGACGGGAGGCAGGGGCGCCGTTCCCTTATTTCTTCCTGCCCCCGCCGCCTCCCGAGCCTCGGCGAGGGGTGGGGTTCGGCTTGGCCCGCTTCTTCGGCTGGCCGGGACGGGCCATGCGGCGCGGCGAGCTGCGCCGGCCGGGGGGGGCCGGACGGGGGCTGCGGGCATCGACGCGATAGACGATGCGGGCCTTCTCGGTGTCGTAGGGCGACATTTCGATTTTGACCCGGTCGCCCGCGACGAGGCGGATGAAGCGCTTCCGCATTTTTCCCGAAATGTGGGCCAGAACGAGGTGCCCGTTGTCCAACTCGACCCGGAACATGGTGCCGGGGAGGACGGTGTGAATGGTGCCTTCGAGTTCTACGGTGTCGTCGTTCTGCATAAGCGTTGGGAAAGCCGCACTATTGCGCCATTCTCAAAATTTAGAAGTGATTTCTTTTGGAAAGGCCCGATGCGGCGCCGCCGAGCCTACCCGACGATCCGTTGGAGCGCCTCCTCGGAGATCTCCCGGTAGGCGCGGATCGAGGCGTTCACCATCCGCCCCAGCCGGGCGTGGACGGCGGCCCGGTCCTCGGGGCTGGCGAACTCCATCCCGATCAGGGCGCGACCGACGCGCTCGCCGGAATAGGCATAGTTGAAGTAGCACAGGTTCGCCTTGTCCTTCACTTCCTCCATGAAGGCGAGGAAGGCGCCGGGCCGCTCCGGAAACTCGATCTGGACGAAGAGGGGATGCTGGAAGAGCTCCGGCGCGTAGTTGATGATGCGGAAGTCCACGTCCTCGCTGTTGGTCACGTTGGCGTGCGGGATGTCCAGGGACGAGAAGTAGCGGTCCATCTCCGCGAAGTCCTCCGGCGTGCCGGTCAGCCCGATCACGGGGTAGGAGATGGCCTTGCCGGTCTTGCCGTGCTGCACGTCGATGAGGTTGACGTTCTTCGGCAGCCCCCGCAGCAGATCCACCAGCGAGCCGCGCCGCTCCGGCATGGGGAAGCGGATGAAGCGGCGTCCCTCCGGCCCCACGCCGCCGTGGCGGGCGATGTAGGCCAACTGGGAGAAGTCCATGTTGGCCCCGCAGAGGACGACGACGACGCGGTCGCCCTCGCCGAGCTCGTGCCGCTTCCGCAGCGCCCCCGCCAGCCCCATGGCCCCGGCCGGCTCGGGGATGGCGCGGTTGGCCTCCCAGAGCAGGCGGGTCGCGTTGCAGACCTCGTCGTTGGTCACGGTGACGAACTCGTCCACGGTCTCGCGGCAGATCGCGTAGGTCAGGTCGCCGGCGCGGCGCACCGCGGTGCCGTCGCAGAAGACGTCGAGGTAGTCGAGATCGACGGGTCCGCCGCGGTCGACGGCCGCCTTCATCGAGGCCTGGTCGACGCCCTCGACGCCGACGATGCGGATGTCCGGAAAGAAGCGCTTCAGCCAGCGCGAGGTCGCCGCCGCCATGCCGCCCCCGCCGATCTGGAGGAAGGCGTGGGTGAAGGGCCCCGCCCCGGACATGACGATCTCGTCCGCCAGGGTGCCCTGCCCGCCCATCACGGCGAGGTCGTCGTAGGGGTGGATGTAGGCCAGGCCCCGCTCCGCCGAGAGGCGCTTGGCCGCCGCGCTGGCCTCGTCGTAGCTGTCGCCGACGAGGCGGACCTCCACGTGCTCGCCGCCGTGCCGCGCCACCGCCTGCTGTTTCATGGCCGGCGTCGAGCGGGGCATGTGGACGATGGCCCTCGTCCCGAGGACGCGGGCGCCGATGGCCACGCCCTGGGCGTGGTTGCCCGCGGAGGCGGCGACCACCCCGAGGCGCAGCTCCTCCTCGCCCAGCAGGGCCATGCGGTTGAAGGCCCCGCGCCATTTGTAGGCCTTGATCGGTCCGAGATCCTCGCGCTTGCAGAAGACCTTCGCCCGGATCCCCGGAATCGACAGCTCCTGCAGGGGCGTGGGCTGGCCGACGCGGTAGACGCGCTGGCGGGCCATGAGGATTTCGTGGTCGAGTCGTTCGAGGAGATTGGGCATCGGGCTTGAGTGGATCGTTGATCGGCTGGAGAGGGGCGGCTGGCGCCGAAATCCAAGTTCACCCATGAAGAGGCTTGCCGCACTCCTGAATTGCGGGCCTCGCAACGATCCGCTCGCAGAGCGCTATGGCTTCGCCAGTGCCCGGATTTCCCCCTTGTCGAGGGCGCGGCCGTAGATGCGCAGGTCGCGGATCTGGCCGAGGAAATGGTCGTTGGGGCCGCTGCCGATGCGGAGCTTCCCGCCGTGGCGGAGGTCGAAGGGCTCGCCGTCCAACCGGCGTTCGGCCACGAGTTCGCCGTCGAGATGGAGCGAGATCTTCTCCGCGGAACGAACCGCGACGACGTGGTGCCAGCCTTCGGGGAGGGAATGGCCCCAGGCGATCCCCGCGCCGGCCCGCCACGAGTGGATATGGCCGGACGGCAGGGTGCTGCAATAGACCGCGCCATCGTGCTCGGCCATCGTCCAGGCCCGGCGGTATTTCACGTCGGGCGTCAGGTCGAGCTGGACGTGGCGCTCCCATTCCGTGCCGCCCCGGTATTCGTAGATCTCGGCGAGCGGCAGGGTGCCGCCGAGGAGACGGCCGTGGTGGACCGCCATGCCCATCACCTCCTTCTCCTCCCCGAGCTGGCCGAGGTCGGTCCAGGCCTCGTCCTTCTCCAGCCGGTAGACCTTGCCGCTGGGCCACATGCCGACGAGGAGACGGCCTTCGTAGATGGCGAAGGAATAGGTCTGGGTGTCCTCGCCGATCTGCCCGAGATCGGTCCAGGAGGTCCCGTCCCAGCGATGGACGCGGCCTCCGTCGTAGCTGCTGGCGTAGAGAAATCCGTCGTGCGCGGCGAGGGCCTGGATGCGCTTCGGCTCGGCGCCTTCGCCCCCGTCGCGGGGCGCGCCCTCGGGCACGGGCAGCGAGGTCCACTCCTTGCCGCCCTCGTGGCGGAAGAAGCCGGCGGGCCGGTAGAACGAGGAGGCGTGGAGCCGCCCGCCATAGACGGCGAGCCCGCCCACGGCCTCGGTCTCCGGCAGCTCGCCGACCAGCTCCCAGCGCTCCCCGCCGAGATAGCGGAAGACGCGGCCGCCGCGCTCCGTGTTCTCCGACTCGGCCAGGGACGAGCCGGCCACGCGGTATTTGCCGGTGCCGGCGTAGAGCTGCCCTTCGTGGACGATGAGGGCGAGGACGCTGTTCGAGCCGTCGGGCGAGCCGCAGGGGATCCACTGGTCGCCACCGTCGTGGCGGTAGACCTGCCCGGTGCGGCCGCCGTAGGGTTCGCAGGTGCCGGCGTAGAGCTGCCCCTCGTGCACGGCGAGGGCGAAGGCCAGGAGCGAATGCTCCCCTCCGGGACGGCCGCGGTCGGTCCACGGCGATTTCCTGCCGTCGTCGATGCTGAATTGCAGATGCCGCCGGTTCGACTCGCTGGTGGTGACGCCGGGGCTGGTCTTCAGGCTGAGGAGCACGCCCTTCCGGCTCGCCTCGTCCCGCCAGGAGAGCAGGTCGCCGGGCACGTCGTCCCCCTTCGGCGCATTCAGCCAAAGGGAGAGAGTGAAGTCGCCCTGGCCCAGAATGTCGGCGGGGGCAACGCCGGGATCGGTCTCGATATTGAACCAGTCCCCACGCGTGCGCCCGTCGAAGGAAGCGCCGTCGGGGACGAAGCCTAGGCGAAGGCCGCGCTTCAGGGGATCCGCCGGGCCGTCCTGGGCCGTCGTTTGAAACGCGGCGGCGCCGAGGAGGAGGAGGAGGAGAAAGGCTCCCGCCATCCCGGCTTTCCGGGAGTCGAGCCTGCTTTTCATGGAGAAGCCTCCAGCTCGCGCCTCAGCTCGTGCACCGCTCCGACGATGGCCTCCTCGACGACCGGCGCCCAGCGGGCGGGCTGATTCTTGTATTTCCTCGCGTCGTCCGCCTCGTAGCCGCCTTCCTCCAGCACGCGGCGGCTGGGGATGTAGGTCATCACGTCGTTGCAGTAGCCGGCCACCCAGACGATGGGGTCGCGCACCTCCTCGCGCAGGCGCAGCGAGTAGTCCACCACGACTTCCCCGCCCAGCCCGACGAAGGTGAGCCGGTCGCCGAGGCGGAACACCTGCACCGGGTAGGGATAGTCGGTCGGCAGGGCCTCCCCGGCGTCGAGACGACCGAGGAGATTGGCGGCAAGCCCGGCGTCGAGCGGGTTCCCGGATTGGACGAGGGCCTCCAGCTCGGCCCGCGTCGGGTGGGTGTCGTAGGGCAGGGGGATCTCGCGGTAGGCGGACCGCAGTTCGCCCGCGAGCGGCTGCATCTTCGTCTCCAGCGCCGCCTGCACGGCCAGGGCGAGGGTGCGCCCGTGGGCTTCGGCGTATTCTGGCTTGCGCCGGGGATAGGGGTTCTGGTCGCCGCTGCAACCGTTGACAAAGAGCGCCGTCGCCCCCGGATGGGCGGCCTCGATGTCGCGCTGGGCGTAGCCGGCGTAGTCGCCGTTGAATTTCTGATGCCCGAGCGTGGTGCAGTGGCAGGCGTATCCGAAGACGATGGCGAGGTCCTTGCCCGTCCCGGCGGCCCGCACGCGCAGCACGGGGACGCGGTGGTCGACGGGACCGTCCGGATTCGGAGCGTTCTTGTAGCCGGACGGGGTGGGCAGGCGGCGGTTCATCGCGAAGCCGCAGCGGCTCTGGGCGTAGGCGGCCTCGGCGGGGGCCAGGGCCGCGACGGCCTCGCCCACGAGGCGGACGAGCGTCGTCTCCAGCTCGACGCAATAGGCCGCCGACTCGGCGACGCGCTTTTCGGGATCGATGGTCTTGTCGGTGATCCTGACCTTCAGCTCCGGCCCGCAATGGGTGTGGGAGGCGTTGAGGACGAGGGCGGAGGGAGGAATGCCGTGCTCCTTCTCCACCCGCGCGGCCACCGCGAGGCGGACATCGCGCGGGACGGAGATCAGATCCAGCGTGACGAAGGCGAGGCGCGCGCCGCGGCCGTCCTCGAGCACGAGCGCCTTGGCGAAAAGATCCGTGTCCGCCCCATCCGCCGGCGCGGTGCGGGCCGCGTAGCCCGCCATCCACATATTCGTCTTTGGAGTGATGGCGGCGGTGGCCACGCCGGCTTTCCAGGTCGGCGCGGCATCCTGGGCGGCGGCGCCCAGGAGCAGCGTCGCGAGCACGGCGACGATGGAGAGTAGTGTCCGTTTCATCCCTTGCCACCATAGGAATTGCCCTTGGCGGGCGAAAGGAGAAAGCGAGCGCGGGCCGCTACGCGACCACGTAGGCCGACGGGCCCGGATGGGCGGCATGGCGCCGACAACGCGCACCGGCCCGCCCCGACGCGAGGACATCCGCCCGCGGTGCGCCGCGCCCGACCGGCGGAAGCGGCGGGCGCCGGCAAGAAAATCGGTTTGTGATTTTCCCGGCGGGAGCCTTATTGCCGTCCACTCCCATGAGCCAATCCATCCGCCTCCACATCCCCGGTCCCGTCGAAGTCTCGCCCGAGACCTACGCGGCCATGGCCGCCCCCATGATCGGGCACCGCAGCAAGGACTTCGTCGCGCTCTACGACGCCATCCAGCCCCGTCTCCAGCAGATGATGGGCACCACCCAGCCCGTCTTCCTCGCCACCTCCTCCGCCTGGGGCGTGATGGAGGGCGCCATCCGCAACCTCGCCGTCAAAAAGGTCCTCTGCCTCTGCTCCGGCGCCTTCTCCGACAAGTGGGTCGACGTGGCGCGGCGCTGCGGCAAGCAGGCCGAGGCGCTCCAATACGAATGGGGCGTCCCCGTCGATCCCGCCGACGTCGAGGCCAAACTCGCCACCGGGGAGTTCGACCTCGTCACCTTCATCCACAACGAAACCTCCACCGGGGTGACGAACCCCCTCGCCGAGGTCGCCGCCGCGGTGCGGAAGTTCGAGGACGTCCTCCTCGTCGTCGACACCGTCTCCAGCTTCTCCGTCGTGCCCATCGAGGTGGACCGGCTCGGCGTCGACGTCCTCCTCACCGGCAGCCAGAAGGCCCTCGCCCTGCCTCCCGGCCTGGCCCTCTTCACCGCCTCGCCCCGCGCCATGGCCCGGGCCGCCACCGTCCCCGACCGCGGCTACTACTTCGACTACCTCGAATTCCAGGCCAACCACGAGAAGTCCATGACGCCCAGCACCCCCTGCATCGCGACGATCCAGGGGCTGAAGCACCAGCTCGACGCCATCTTCGCCGAGGGGCTGGAAAACCGCTACGCCCGCCACGCCAAGCTCAACGCCACGGTCCACGCCTGGGTCGAGCGGCAGGGCTTCGCCTTCTTCGCCCCCGAGGGCTGCCGCTCCAAGGCCCTCACCTGCATCGAGAACCACCGCGGCATCGACGTGGCCAAGCTCGGCCAGATCATGCGGACCGATCACTCCCTCGCCATCGACGGCGGCTACGGCAAGATCAAGGGCAGGACCTTCCGCCTCTCCAACATGGGCGACGAGACCGAGGCCACCATCCAGAACCTGCTCGACGCCCTCGACGACGCCCTGGCCAAGCTCTAGGCCGCCCCCCGCGACCACCCCATGGCGATGCGCTTCCTCTTTCCTCCGGACCTGGGGCGCGTCGCCGTGAAGATCTGCGGCCTCGTCCGCGGCGACGAGGCCGCGTCCGTCGCCGACGCCGGGGCCGACGCCGTCGGAATCAACTTCTGGCCCGGCTCGAAGCGCCACGTCCCCCTCGCGGAGGCGCGCCCCTGGCTGCGCAACCTGGCCGGCCGCATCGTCCGCGTCGCCGTGACCGTCAACGCGACGGACGACGAGCTGCGCCGCCTCCGCGACAGCGGCGTCGTCGACTGGATCCAGCTCCACGGCGACGAGACGCCCGACCGGGTCGGCTCGCTGATGCGGCAGGGTCTGCCCGTCTTCAAGGCACTGGGCCTGCGCGACCGGGCCATGCTCGACTCGGCCGGGGCCCATCCCCCCGGCACCCTGCTGCTCGACGCCTACGCCCCCGGCCTCTACGGAGGCAGCGGCGAGACCATGGACTGGACGCTCGGGGCCGAGGCCGTGGTGCGCGGGCCGCGGCGGCAGATCGTGCGCGCCGGCAGGCGGACGCCGGAGAACGTGGCGGCGGCGATCCGCGAGGTCCGCCCCGCCGCCGTGGACGTCGCCAGCGGCGTCGAGTCCGCCCCCGGACGCAAGGACCCCGCCAAGGTGCGGCGCTTCCTGGAGGAGGCCCGCCGCGCCTGAGGGGCCGTCGAGAATCCCCGTGATGGGGAAACTGCGAGCCCGTCGAGCCCCTCAAGCAAAAAAACCCAGACGTTTCATCGCGGGGACAACAACCTCCCAGCTCGACTTTGTTTCCAATGGAGAGGATGGCCTCGGAAAGGCACGGGACGGATCCATGTCCCCTGATTTTGTGCTTTTCCGTGGCCAAATCCCCGGTGTTTCCCTAACCTTTCTCGGTCTGCCTGAAAATCCGACCAAGCAGAGCCAAACTCCCCGTTCCCGCATGAATCCGAGCCTCCCCCGTGCCGTCGGCCTCCTGTCCGCCGCCCGCCTTCTCGCCGCCCTGGGCGCGGTCACCCTCCTCGCTTCGGGCCGCCTCTCCGCCGAGACCCGGCCCAACCTGATCTGGATCATGGCCGACGACCTCGGCTGGGGCGACCTCGGCTGCTACGGGCAGCAGGTCGTCAGGACCCCGCGCCTCGACCGCATGGCCGCCGAGGGGCTGCGCTTCACCCACTACTACGCCGGCGCCACGGTCTGCGCCCCCTCGCGCAGCGTGCTCATGACCGGCCGGCACCACGGCCGCACCCGCGTGCGCGGCAACTCGGGCAGGGACAATCCGGAGGCCCAGGCCCTCAAGCCGGG
>CAYMMC010000094.1:0-9059 GCA_964391125.1 uncultured Akkermansia sp. | reverse complement strand
AGGGGAGGGCGAGCGCGGCGGCGGCGAGGAGAGAGGCGAGAAGGAATTTGATCGCCAGAGGATGTCCCTTCCGGCGGGGAAACGAAAGGCGAAAGACGACGGGGCCGGGGGCGCGATGGCGGAGGGGGGGCAATGCCGATGCGACCTCCTCAATAATCCGTCAGGTTTCTCGGCGGAATGGCGGCGCGGAGAGCGTTGAGGACGGCGAGGACGTCGATGGCCTCCTGGGCGATCGCCCCGGCCACGGGCGGGAGCAGCCCTGCGGCGGCGAAGCCCATTCCCACGACGCTGAGGGCCATTCCTCCGATCGCGCTCTGGAGGGCGATGCGACGCATTCGCCCGCCGATGTGGATGAGCTCGTCGAGCTTGCGCAGGGAGCTGTCCATGATCACCGCCCCCGCCGCCTTCGCGGCCACGTCGCTGCCCTGGCCGAAGGCGACGCCCACAGTCGCGGCCATCAGGGCGGGCGCGTCGTTGACTCCGTCGCCGACGTAGAGAGTGCGGCGCTGGGCGGTCTCCTCGCGGACGATGGCGAGCTTCTCCTCGGGGCTCTTGCCGGCATGCACGGTCGCGATGCCGACGCGGGCGGCGAGGTAGTCGGCTTCGGACTGGCGGTCGCCGGAGAGGATCATGGAGCGGTCGATGCCATGTTTGCCGTCGAGGTGGCTGACGAAGGCGGCGCCGTCGGGCCGCGGCTCGTCGCGGAAGCGGAAGGTCGCGGCGTAGTGGCCGTCGAGCAGGACGACGCATTCCAGCCCGCCCCCGGTCGGCGGGAGCAATCCCTGCTCCTCGGGACGCAGGGACGCGAGCGTCTTCCGGTTGGTCACGAGCAGCTCCCTCCCCTGGACGTGCGCGACGAGTCCCTGTCCCGGCTTTTCGCTGATCTCGTCGACGGGCAGGAGCCCGCCCTCCAGCCTCCGGCCCGCCGCGACGACGGCCTCGGCGAGGGGATGCTTCGAGTAGATCTCGACGCTGGCGACGAGACGCAGCACCTCGTCGGGATCGGCATCCGGGGCGGCGGCGACGCTCGTCAGTTCGGGGCGCCCGTAGGTGAGGGTGCCGGTCTTGTCGAAGATGACGCTGCGGCAGGTGCCGATGGTCTCCAGGATCGCGGGATCGCGCACGACGATGGCGCGTTTCGCGGCGAGGGAGATCGAGCCGACGATGGCCACGGGAATGGCGATGAGGAGCGGGCAGGGCGTCGCCACGACGAGGACGGCGAGGAAGCGCACCGGATCCCCGCTCGCGAGCCAGGCGAGGAGGGCGACGAGCATGGCGAGGGGCGTGTACCAGGCTCCGAGCCGGTCGGCGAGGCGGCGCATCCGGGGGCGCCGCTGCTCCGACTCGCGCATCACCTCCATGATCTTCGCGTAGCGCGAATCCACCGCGAGCTTGTCCGCCCGGATCGCGATCGAGGCCTCTCCGTTGAGCGCGCCCGAGATCACCGTCGATCCCGGCGTCTTGGAGACGAGGTAGGGCTCGCCGGTGAGGTAGGATTCGTCCATGGTCCCCCGCCCTTCGACCACGGTGCCGTCGACCGGGCAGATCTCGTGGGGCAGCACTTCGAGGAGATCGCCCACGGCCACCTCGTCGAGGGCGACGTCCACGAAGGAAGTCCCCGAGCGGCGGTGCGCGACCGAAGGCATGCGCTTGGCGAGCGCCTTGAGCACGGAGGAGGCGCTGCGCACGGCGTAGGCCTCGATCGCCTCGCCGCCCGAGAGCATGAGGATGACGAGGGCGCCCGCGAGATACTCGCCGAGGAGGACGGAGGCGACGATGGAGATCCCGGCGAGCAGGTCCGATCCGAACTCGCGCCGCAGCAGGTTCCCGATCAGGCCCCAGACCAGTGGCGCGCCGCCGAAGAGGTAGGCGGCCCAGAGCGGCAGGTTCGAGACCGCGTCGCCGAGCCGGAAGCCGAAGCGCAGCAGCAGGTGCGCCGCGATGGCGAGGACGGTCGCGCCGGCGACGAAGAGCTGGCGGCGGTCGGGGAGGCTGTCGTTGGCGGTGCTCATCGGCTCCGGATGGAAAGGCCCCGGAAGGCGGATTCCGGGATCAGAGGACAAAGGCGGGGGCCTCGCCGAGTCCGCGCCGCCATCCACCAAGGAGGGCGGCTGTCGCGACCGCTTGGCCGACGGGGCCGGCGGCGGTCATTTTTTCTTCTCCGGGGCCGTCGCCTCCTTCGACGCGCCCTCCGGCGGGGCGGGGCTCTCGGCGGGCGGGGCGGGCCGAGGCAGGGCGGGCTTCACCGCGAAGGCCTGGAACTCGGCCGGCATCTCGTCCTTGCCGAAGCGGCGCTCGTAGAGATACGCGATGCTGCGCATCTGGTTGACTGCGGCGGCGTTCTCCTTGGCGAGCTGAGGATCGTCCTTCTGCAGCACCATGGCGGCGCCCATGGCCAGCTTCGAAAGGAGGACGTCGTTGCCGAAGGCCAGGGTGAAGGCGCGGTAGAAATCGACCAGGGCCTTGTCCTTGGCGTCCTCGGATTCGTAGACCTTGCCCCGGAGGAAGGCGAGTTGGGAGATCTCGTTCGAAGGCAGCGGTTTGAAATTGGGCGACTTCAGCAGCTTCTCCGCGCCGAGGACGGGCTCCTCGTAGGCGGCGATGGCGGCCTTCAAGGCGGCGAGGTCGTTCTGCCCGTAGAGCGCCCACAGCTTGTGGATCTGGTAGGGGCGATGGTAGACCTCGGGGAGCTTCGTCTCGATGGTCGCGGCGGCGGCCGAATTGGCGAGAGGGGCGATGGCATCGTATTGCCCGGCCCGCTTCAGGCTCTCCATCTGGTAGAAGAGCGCCTCGGTGGCGAAGTTCTTCGGTGCGGAGAGGATGATGGCGTAGTCGCGGGCGATCTTCCCGAAGGCCGCGGCGGCCTCGGGATAGTCTCCGGCGGCGAAGAGGAGGCGGGGTTCGGCGAGGAGTTCGTTCCGTTCCTCGAAGCGGATCAGCTTGTCGAGCCCTTCGCCGCGGATGTTGGCATAGGGCACCAGCTGCGCCTGGCCGCCCGACGAGGGCGAGAAGAAGACGCCCTGGTCGTTCGCGTTCTGGACGTAGCCCTGCGGGTTGCCGCCCTGGGTCAGGGCGAGGGTGGCGGGGGTTTCGGTGACCTGGGCGGCGAGCGGTCCGGGGAGCAGCGCGGCCCCCCAGCAGAGTGCGATCCGGAGCGTCTTCATGGTGTGGTCTTCCTGCGGGCGGAGGGCGATCATCGGTTGGGAGCGATGCCGAGCTCTGCGAGGACGGTCTGCTCCTCCTGCGGCGTGATTCTCAGCTCGTTCTTCATGTCCACGACTTTTCGGCGGAGCCGGGCCAGGGCGCCGGAGGGGGCGTGGGTCTGCTCGTCGAGGCTCTGCCAGCTGTAGACATTCTTCACGGTCAGCTTGTAGAGGGTCAGTTCGCGTTGGCGTTTCAGGGCGATGGAGATCGGGTTGTCCAGCTCCATCGCGTCAATGTCGGCGAGGCTGTTGGGGATGTAGCGCTCCCAGGCCTGGGTGACCCAGTCGTAGTAGGCGGCGTAGGTCGAGACGACGGCGAGGTAGGCCTGGTTCGCGCCGGCGGGGTCGCCGAGCTCGTCGAGGACGACGCCCAGCTTGAAGGTCGCCTCGGCGCGTTTGGCGCGGTCGCGGCCGAAGAGCTCCTTGTTCTTGTTGATGGCGTCGAGGGCGGCGTGGGCGTCGCGCCACTCCTGGTTCTGCATGTGAAGGTCGGCGAGGTTGAGATAGGCCAGGGCCTTGAGCGCCTGGCTTTCCTCGCTGGTGTCGGCGATGATGCGCTGGAAGCGGGCGCGGGCGGACTGGATCTTGGCCGGGTCGGCCGCCCGCATCTCGATCTTGCCGAGCTCCATCTCGGCGGGGGCCTTGAAGGCCTCGGCCTCGGGGGTGGCGCGGGCCAGCAGCTCCTCGAAGTAGGGCACGCCGAGGAAGGGGTTGTCCGTCGCCGCGAAGTAGAGGCCGATCTGCTGCAGGGCGAATTCGGAAAGCTCGCGCTTCTCGAACTGGCGGAGGTCCTCGAAGATCTCCGCGATGCGGGCTTCGTTGGCGGCGTGCTCGGGGGAGTCGGCGGCCATCCCGGTCCTCGCCTCCTGCAGCACGATGACCTGCTGGATCTTGAGCCAGGTGAGCAGCATCTGGTTGGTATCGTCGATGCCGGGGAACTCCTCCAGGGTGGCGAGGGTCTTCTCCCTGCCTCGGATGCGGATGGAGGCTTCGCTGTAGGAGCCGATCGCTTGCCGCAGGAAGGGCAGATCCTGCTGCTCGGGGGGCTGGTTGCCCATCGCGAGAATCACCTTCTCCGCCTGGACGAGCGCCTCCTCGCCGCGGCCCGCCGCTTCGAGATGCTCGAGCGACAGGATCGCCATCTGCGGAGCAAAGGTCGTGCCGGAGAAATCCGGGAAGAAGGCGTCGTACTGGGCGACCCCTTTCTCGGACTGTCCGTCCTGGTAGTAGAGGTCGGCGGACTTCCAGAGTCCTTCGCCGACGGTCTCCCGGTGCATTTCGGCCCGTTCGGGATCGGTGGAGAGGAGGGCCTTCCCGCCCTCGGCGGCGGCGAGATAGGCCTCCAGGCCGGCTTGGCGGAGGGCGGCGGCCTCCTCGCTTTGCTCCTTGCCCATCTGTCCGGACTGGATGAGCAGGGCTTCGCCCTTCAGGTTCTGGACGCGGGCGAGCTGGATCGAGTCGGGACGGAGCTCGGCGAGCTTGTCCACGTTGGCCACCACCGCCGGGTAGTCCTCGAGGTTGAAGCGGGCGATGACGAGGTCGGCGAGGGCGGGGTCGAGGAAGCGCTCGGATTCGGGGAAGGCCTTGAGGAAGTCCTCGCATTGCTCCGCCGCCTCGCGCATCTTGCCGAGGATGAGCGAGTTGCTCGCCCGGTGGAACATCACCGCCTCGCGGTTCGGCCCTTCCGGATAGGCCTTGACGTAGTCGGCGAAGGGCTCGGCGGCCTCCTCGTGCTTCCTGGTGGTGTAGAGGGCCAGCGAATGGAGCGCGTCGGCCAGCTCCCGCTCGGGCGCGCCGAGGGAATGGGCCTCCTGCACGCCCTGCGCGATGCGGATGACCTCGTCGTAGTCGCCCGAGGCGAAGAGCGACTGGAGCATGAAGGTGGAGACGTTGTCCTTCAGATCCTTGCGGTCGCCCGCCTCCGACATGAACTTCTCCCCGAAGTACTGCGCCTCGGAATGGTCGGAGAGCATCGAGGAAAGGCGGGATGCCTCGTGCAGGATCTCGCTGCGGGTCGGCTCCGGCATCTTGGGATACTGCGTCGCCAGATGCCAGTAGATGGCCCGGGGGGCGTGGACGTTCCCCATCAGCTCGTAGCAGCTCGCGACGAGGCGCAGGACCTCGGCGTCGGGGTGGATGGGGGCCTTCTCGCGTTCGTCGAGTTGGTCGAGGAGGGCTTGGAGCGGAGCGGGCACCGCCACGCCGACGGGCTGGCGGGCGATCGTGAGATGGACGTCGGTGCGGATGTCCTCGATGGTGGGAAGATAGGAGAAGTAGCGGATCGCCAGCGAGTAGAGGCCCGCCTGGGTCGACTCGAAGCCGAGCTTGCGGAGGCGGTCGACGAATCCGAAGCGGAACTGGTCGATCGGCTCGACGTGAATGTGCGAGTCGTTTCCGTCGAGGAACTGGTGGGCGCGGTCCTCGATGCGGTCGATGGCGGCGTCGTCGCCGGCGGCGGCCTTGGCCTGCTCGGCCCAGGCGACCCCCAGCTCGAGGACTCCCTGCATGAGGAACTGGGGGTTCACCTCCCAGGTCTCGCGGTTGTCGAAGAGCTCCTGGACGAGCGCGACGCCCTCCTCCGAGCGCCCCAGCTTCATCAGCGAGGTCGCGTAGCGCAGCTTGTAGGTGTTGCGCACCTGGAGGACTTCCTCCTGCGGAGGGTTCGAGGCGAGGTATTCGTCGTAGAGGCGGATCGCCTCGGCGTGGTTGCCCAGTTGCGCCTCGCAGAACCCGAGCTGGAACTTCGCCAGGTCGGCGCGGGGGTTGGCCGTCTTGACCGGCGTCTCGACCCGCTTGGCGATCTCCTCGCCGGCGACGCATTCGGCGAAGGCCTGCTTCGCCTCCTCCCAGCGCTCCTGGGGCAGCAGGGTCATGCCGTAGTCGAAGAGGATGCCGCCGGCCTGGGCGCCGTAGTCCTCGAAGAGCCGCTCCACGTCGCCGGCGACTTGGAACATGCGGTCGAAGGTCGCCGAGGCTTCGGCGTGCTGGCCCGACACGTTCAGCTCGACGGCCTTGTGGTAGAGGCCTTCGACGCTGTTGTCCTCCTCGTCCTGGCCGTGCAGGAGCGGCGCGGCGGCGAGGGCGAGGAGGGAGGCTGCCGCGAGGGCTCGGAAGGTCGTGCGGGAGGGGGGCTTCATCGTGTCGGAATGTCGGAAGGGTGGGGCCGGACCGCTCCGACCGGTCCGGTCCGTGGATCCGGCTGGCGCGGATCGACCGTCATCTCATCTCCGGGGGGCTTCGGGAATCGAATCTGTGTCATCTCAAAATCCGGGGGAACTCCCGGCTAGTCCCCCGAGAATCCGGTGATGGTGACCTTGCTGATGTTGACAGAAGGATGGGCGAGGGCGTTCAAGACGTCGACGAAGCGCTGGCCCTTGGCGGCGTCGTCCGCCGCGATGATCACCATCGGATCCGATCCCGTCAGCTTCGCGCTCTCCACGTAGGTCTGGAGCCGGTCCAGCAGCAGGGGGACCTCGTGGCCCTCCGGATCGGTGTCGAGCACCTCGTCGTTCAGCACGACGTGCCCGGCGGCGTTCACCTCGACGGTCATCATGTCGATCTCCACCTGTGCCGCACCGTCCCCCGAGCTCGAGGGCATCGTCATGGCGAGGTCGCCCTCGACCGGGTCGAGGGTGGAGGTGACGAGGAAGTAGATCAGCAGCAGGAAGCTCATGTCGATCATCGGCGACATGTCCAATTCCGGGTCGGGATGCGGTTCGATCGCTTTTCTCGCCATGGTCGGGAAGAGGGGGAGTCAGGGTTCCACCGAAAGGCTGCCGAAGATCACCTCGTTAACGCCGGCCTCGCCAGCGGCCTGGACCACCCGCTTGATGACCCGGGTGTCGACCTCCTGGTCGGCGCGCAGGTTGAGGCGGGTGGGAACGACTCCGGCTCCATCGTTCACGATGCGGGCATGCTCGACGTAGTCGACGATGGCCTCGGAGGTCGGGAGTTCGATCTGATCCACGCCGAAGACCGATCCGTCGGCGAGGATGTTGACGACGACGCGACCCGCCGCCTCCTTCGCGACCTTGGAATGCTTCGCGATGGGCGGCTTTACCCGCCGGTCGATCTGGATGGTGATGAGGTGCGAGGCGACCATGAAGAAGACCAGCAGCAGAAAGGTCAGGTCGATCATCGGCGACATGTCCAAGGGCACGCTGTCCCCCATGCTGGAGTCAGCCCGTTTTTTGGAACTTGCCATGCGGATGGGAGGAAGGGAGGTGGGTTAGAGTTCCGCGATTCCTTCGGGGACCTTGGCGAGGGCTTGGTCGGCGTTGACCGCTGCCACGGCCGCCTCCAGGCCTTCGATCACCACCTGTTGGGTCTCGCTGATCAGCCGGTTGTAGCGGTTCTTGAAGGTGTAGTAGACGAGAATGGAGGGAATCGCGACGACGAGGCCGCCCGCCGTGGTGATCAGCGCCAAGGAGATGTTTCCGGCGAGGGCGCTGGGGTCCGACCCGCCGCTGAGCCCCATCGAGTCGAAGGCCAGCACCATCCCGGCGACCGTGCCGAAGAGACCGAGCATCGTCGAGGACTGGGCGATCACGGAGAGATAGCCGATGAGGATGGACATGTTCAGCGTCTCCTTGGCGGTGAAGTCGGCGATGCCGTCCTCGACCTTTTCGCGCCCCAAAGTTTCGGGATCGGTGGCGTCGACATGCACGTAGGCGGCGGTGGCCATCCGACCGAGAAAGGAGGGATTCTGGGCGGCAGCATCGATGGAGCTGCGCACCTTCACCTCCGACATGAGGCTCAGGATCTCTTGCTTCAGGCGGTTGGGGATGAATTTGTTCCGGGCGAGCTGAAGCCAGAGAAAAACCGAAAGGGTGATCATCCAGAGGGAGAGAAGACCGATTGGGAGCATGAAGACGCCTCCCCCGATGATCATGTCCATCAGGGTCGTCTTTTCAGGGGAGGCCGCGTCGGAGACGAGCGTCGGATCGCCTGCGGGGGCGTCCTGCGACCAGGCGTCGGGGGCGCAGAGGGCGAAGGCCAGGACGGCGCCGAGACCGAGGAGGGGGAGCAGCCAGGCACGGGGTGAGGACATGTTAGGGGACATCGGAGGGGTTTTGGACATTCGGGTTGTGGCAGGGTCCGTTCTTGATCTATTTCGCGAAAACTGTAAAGAAAAAAACAAAAACTTCCCGCGAAGACGGACGGATTTCCGTCTCCATCCGGCGGGCGCCCTCTACCTCGCCCGCTTTGCCGCTTTGGCAAGGCCGGGAATGCCCTCCGGATCCCCGGGGGCGCTCAGTCGACCCGCTTCGTCCCGGGGCGCACCGCCGGGATCGCCGCGAGGGCCGGGGGCACGGCGTCGGCCCCGTAGACGGGAAACTCGATCTCCATGCAGGAGACGACCGGGTAGTCGCCCACGCTCCGCTTGCCGGAGCGGTTCACGACGACGAAGACCCCGGCCACCACGCCGCCCTGCGACTGGATGAAGTCGGTCAGCTCCAGCAGGGTCCCGCCGGTGGTGATGACGTCCTCGACGAGGAGGAGGCGCTCGCCGGGGCGGATCCCGAAGCCGCGCTTCAGCTCGAGCTGGTTCGTGGCGGCGTTGCGCTCGGCGTAGATGGTGCGGGCGTGGAGCGCCAGCCCCACCTGCTGCCCCACCGGCACGCCGCCCATGGCGGGGCTGAGGACCAGGTCCACGCCGCCGAGGGCCTCGATCTCGGGGACGACCTGCTCGATCATGCGCTGCAGCTCCCAGGGATGCTGCACCAGCTTGCCCTTCTTGACGTAGTAGGCGGAATGCTTGCCGCTGGCGAGGATGAAGTGCCCCTCCTCGACGGCGCCGTATTCCTTGAGCAGGGCGATGGTCTCTTCAGGCGACTTGGGCAATTCGGTTCGCAT
>CAYMMC010000093.1:0-9097 GCA_964391125.1 uncultured Akkermansia sp. | reverse complement strand
AAGGTTCCAAGTTCAAGGTTCCAAGTTCAAGGTTCCAAGTTCAAGGTTCCAAGTTTTTGGTCCCGTGGTGTTCGTTCCTGGCTTCCGTGTGCGTCGCTGCCTCACTGCATCGGGGAGTAGCGGGTGGGGAGCAGCAGGGTGGAGGAGACGCCGTCTTCGACGAGAATCTTTCCGTCTTTCTCCGAGGCGTCGCGGGCGGCGATCCAATCCGGATCGCTGCGGAAGGCCTGGAAGCTCGCGTCGCGGTCCGCGACGCTGGAGTGGGCGAGGAAGTAGATCAGGGTGGTGTCGGCGCCGTCCTGCCCCTCGTCGAGATGGAAGTAGGGGAGGTTCGTCATGCCGTGCCTGGCGAAGAGGCCGATGGTGTGGTCGCGGAATCGCGCGTCGATGGCGGGCAGCTTGCCCGACTGGGTGGTGTAGCGGCGCATCTCGAAGACGTGCCCCTCTCCGGCGAGGTCCAGCGCGGGGGAATAGTCGGCGAGGTGGAGGAAAAGGCTTTCGATCTTCGCGACCAGCTTGCCCTCCTTCTCCGACTCCGCCTTCGCCGCCTGCCAGACGGGGTCGGCCAGAAAGGCCTTCCAGCAGTCCTCCCGCGCACTGCGGTCGGGGTAGGCGAGGAGATAGACGAGCGTCCGGTCTTCGTTTTCCAACGGCGTCCAGTAGGCGATCTGCTCCATGCCGTGCTTCTTGAACAAATCGGCGGTGTGGTCGGCGAAACGAGCGTGGAGGGCGTCGAGCTTGCCCTCGGCGGCGTGGTAGGTGCGCAGCTCGTAGCAGCGAAGCGGCGTATCCTCGCCCATTGCTTGGAAGGAGGCCGGAAGCAGAAGGGACAGAGAGAGGGCAATGCGTTTCATGCTTGGGAATGGTTCTTGATCAGTTTCTTGCAGTGGGATTCGACTCGCTTCGATGAAAAACCCAATGGGCCCAGCCGATCAAAAAGGCGACGCCTCCGAAGGGCGTGACCGCCCCGAGCTTGGCCATGCCGCTGAGAGCGAGGGCATAGAGGCTGCCGGAGAACAGGACGACCCCGGCGAGGAAGCACCAGTAGCCCCGCGCCTTTCCGGTCTTTCCGGAATGGAGAGCGACGGTGAACATGGCGAGCCCGTGGAGGAGGTGGTAGAGCGTGGCCGTCTCCCAGTTGGCGAGGCGGCCGGTCTCGGCCAGCCGGTCGGCGAGGCCGTGCGCCCCGAAGGCCCCGAGGGCGATTCCAAGGAAGACGACGGCGGCGGCGAGGCGGAGGCGAAAGGACGCGGGCATTACGAAAGGCGATCTACCTTTACTTTGTTAAATGAGAAGGATGGCCGCAGAAAGGCACGAAGTCATGGGACGGACAGGGCTCCATTTTGTGGCCGAATCCCCGGCGTTTTGCTGGCCTTTCGCGGCCTGCCTGCAAATCCAACCCAGCAGAGCTACACGATGACGGGCCCCGGTTCAAGCGCTCAAGCGTCGCGATCATGGACGATCGCTGGCCGTGGACGACGGGGGCAGGGTGGCTTAGATTCGGGCTCGCCGGATGGTTCGGGATCTGCCGGCAGTCGCGATCGGGAGGACCGCTGCGGCGATTCTCCATCCACACGAAGATGAGAACGGCATCGGCATGGGACGGTTTCGTCAAGTCCGACAGCCCGGACGGGCTCTACGAGGCCGTCTTCGACGACGCGGGCGAAATCTGCATGGGCGGTCCCGTCGCAGGAACTCTCGTCATACGGGAGAAGGAAACGGGCCGGATCGTCGCCCGCATGGACGACGCCAACGGGGCCTTCGTCTGGGCGGCGGATTCGGGTGCGCTGGCCTATCCCAAATGGACCGCGGACCGATGCCAGAAGCTGGCGGTGGTTTGGATTCCGGGCGCCAGCCAAGCTCTGGCGGACAGCACATTCGCCGTGCTGGAGCTCGAATCGTTCGAAGACGGGGTCGTCGAGGGGATCGATTCGCCGATCAGCCACCCAAGACGGATTCGCGTCCGCTTCGAGAGGCGCAGGCCTCGCGGCTGGATTTTCTGGCGGGGGCGCAGTTCCCGGGCCGACGGGTGACGTTCCGGGCCCGGCCTGTCTCGCGACGGCCTGGGCCCGCCCGGTTCGCAGGACTTCCGAGGAGTGCCGCCTCCTCTTGGTCGCCAGGGGGCCGCCGAGGTCTGGACAGGGCCGCCTTGCCGCGAGTTTCGGTCGCTTCGGGAAGTCGATCCGCCTCTTGACTTTCTGCGGAGTCGAGCGAGAAATAAGGACTTCGTGACCGAGATCGTCGTCATCTTTCTCCTACTGCTGCTGAACGGAATCTTCGCCATGGCGGAGATCGCTCTGATTTCCGCCAGACGCAGCCGTCTCACCATCCTCGCCGACGCCGGCAGGAAGGGGGCGAAGCTGGCCCTGAAGCTGGGCGAGAATCCGGAACGCTTCCTCAGCACCGTGCAGGTCGGCATCACTCTGGTCGGCGTCCTCGCGGGGGCCTACGGCGGCAAGAGCCTGGCGCCCTACGTCGCCCCCCTTCTCGAGCAGGTGCCGCTCCTGGCGCCCTACGCGGACCGGATCGCCTTCTGGACCGTCGTCGTCCTGATCACCTACTTCTCCCTCGTCGTGGGCGAGCTCGTCCCGAAGGGGCTGGCCTTGCGCTTCCCCGAGGCGATCGCCTCCGCGATGGCCCGGCCGATGCAGTTCCTCTCGATCGCCGCGAAGCCGCTCGTGTCCTTTCTCGAACTGAGCACGAAGCTCCTCCTCAAGCTTTTCGGCAAGCCTCCCCGCGAGGAGGAGGGGGCCGTCGCCGCGGATGTCGAAGTGATCCTGCGCGAGGGCATCGTCACCGGCACGGTGAAGCAGGAGGAGTCCGAGATGGTCGAGGGGGTCTTCGATCTGCGCGAGGTCCTCGCCGAGGAGGTGATGCAGCCCCGTCCCCGCATCCTCTTCCTTTCCCACGAGACCCCGCCCGAGCAATACTGGCCCCAGATCGCCGCGACGAACCAGACCGTCTTCCCGGTCTACGAGGAGAACCGCGACTCCGTGATCGGACTGGTCTCCCTGCGGATGCTCTTCGCCAACCTCGCCGCCCCCCGCTCGAAGCCGCTCGGCGAGATCTGCCGCGAGCCGCTGTTCGTCTCCGAAACCCAGTCGGCGCTCTCCCTGCTCGACACCCTGCGCCATTCCAGCCTCGGCGCCGCCCTCGTCGCCGACGAGTTCGGCACGGTGCGCGGCCTCATCACCCTGGACGACCTCGTCGAGGAGGTCGTCGGCGAACTCCGTCCCGGCGACATGCGCTTGGACCGTCCCGACATCCGCGAAATCTCCGAGGGCGCGTGGCTCGCCGACGGATTGCTCGAGGTCGATGCCGTCGACGAGGCCATCCCCGGCTTCTCCATCCTCGCCGAGGCGGAGAAGGAGCCCTTCCAGACCCTGGCCGGCTACATCGTCCACCGGCTGGACCGTCTCCCCGCCGAGGGCGAATCCTTCTCTGCGGGCGAGTTCGAATTCGAAATCGTGGACATGGATCGCCAGCGCATCGACAAGGTGGCGATCCGTCGGGTCCCCGTTGGGGAAAACGGGCAGGAGACCGTGCCGGTCACCGTCGAAGAGGCTTGATGGCGGTCGCGGCGGGCGGGCTTTCATCGGAGGGGCGGCAGTCTCGACGAAGGGCCGGGCCAGCCGAGCGGAACGGCGCGAAGCGGGCGGAGAAAAGCGGCGCAAAGCCCTTGCCAGCCGTCGCCGAGCGAAAGAGATTGTCTTCGTCGCCCGACGCCGCCGATTCCGGCGCCCTTTTGTTTTCGACCTATCCTCTCCGACCATGAAGTTCCGTTTCGCCCTCGTCCTTCCGCTCCTGGCCGCCGGCCTGCTCACCGCCCTCCCCGCCGCCGAATCCGCCGGATTCCGCTTTCCCGGCGGCGACGCCGATGCCGGACGGGAGGCCTTCGCCTCGCTGAACTGCACCCAATGCCACGATGTCGCGAAAACCCAGCTTCCCGACCCGAAGTCGCCCCGCCGTCTCGATCTCGTCCTCGCCGCCGAATCGCGCTTCGTGAAGCGCTACGAGGATCTCGTGGTGGCCATCGTCAATCCGCGCCACGTCGTCACGGAGCAATACCGCGCCATTCTATCGGCGCCCGAGGCGAGCGGCGGCATCGAGCCCTTCATGCCCGACCTCACCAAGGACATGAGCGCCCGGCAGCTCATGGATCTAGTCGCCTTCCTCGACGAGGTCTACCGCCGCGAGCTGGACGGTTACGGCGGCGGCCGGTGAGCCCCATCGCGCCGAACCGTCCCGCTTCCGCGCTTGCGCGAAGTGGTCGCGGCAGGGGACCTGTGCTAGAATTGGGGCCGACCCCGCTGACCGTGCCGCACCGCCCCTCCAGCCCATCCTTTCCGAGCCGCGCTTGCGCGGCGGCGGTCCTGTTCTCCGCCCTGCTCTGGCCGGCGGCGGTCCGGGCCCAGCTTTCGCCCTTCCCCGACGCGACGCCGCATGCGGGCGCGTCGAAGAACCTGCGCGAGACCCTGCCCCCGGATCTCGCCGACCTCGCCATCCGTCCCCGCCGCAGCAGCGCGGACCGGATCGCGCGTCTCTTCAACCGGGACCTGCGGGACATCGAGGAGGCCCAGGCCGCTCTCGTCGCCCAGCTCGACACGCTGCCGCGGGTGACCCGGGAGGCGCAGCGGGTCACCGGCTTCGGCTACCACTCGGGAGGGTCGAAGCAGCGCCCCAAATGGGTGCAGATCGACATGGGCGAATCGGTCTCGCCCGACGGCATCGTCCTCTTTCCCGTCACCGCCGAGGTCGACGACGAGATGGTCTACGGCTACGGCTTCCCGCGCTCCTTCCGCATCGACATTTCGGACGACGCCGAATTCCGCAACTACGAAACCATCGTCGAGGGGCGGCTGGAGGAGGGCGCGACGATGAAGCGCTGGCCCTACCTTCGCGAGATGGAGGGCTATTCGGGCCGCTACATCCGCGTCACCGCCACGGCCTTGTGGCGCGCGGCCGCGGGGGGGCAGGAGGTCTTCGCCCTCAGCGAGATCATGGTCTTGAAAGGCGGCCGCAACCTCGCCGTGGGCAAGCCGGTGACCGCGCTCGACAGCGAGGAGCGCTCCGACCAGTGGTCGACGCGCTTCGTCTGCGACGGAATCACCACCCTGGGCATCCCCCACGGCGAGGAGGAGAGCCCGACCCTCGGATTCCGCGCCCGCTCCGAGCGTCCCGCGACGACGAGCTGGGTGCAGGTCGACCTCGGCGAATCGATGAAGA
Source organism: uncultured Akkermansia sp. (assembly GCA_964391125.1). Taxonomy (GTDB): domain Bacteria; phylum Verrucomicrobiota; class Verrucomicrobiia; order Verrucomicrobiales; family DEV007; genus Arctic95D-9. The sequence continues at coordinate 3,871 of CAYMMC010000093.1, read as the reverse complement.
TCGACCAGGTCGAGATCATCCTCGCCGACGCGCCCGCGACGGTCCCGGATCCGACGGTGCGCTTCCCCTATCCGATGAAGATCGAGGTCTCCGACTCGCCCGATCTGAACCAGGCCGAGCAGATCGGCCACTTCAACCCCTCCCAGATCGGCATGATCGGGACGAATCCCCTCATCGTCCCGGCCTCGGACTGCTACGGACGCTACGTCAGAATCACGGTCGAGGGCAGCAAGACGCCGGCGAGGATCTCCTTCGACCTCGCCGAGCTGATCGTCTATTCGGGCGTGAGAAACGTCGCCTCCGGCAAACCGGTCACCGCGCTGCATCCCCTCGTGATCAAGGCGTGGTCGCCCGACTACCTCGTGGACGGCTACAGCAGCCGCCGAAATCTCGTCTCCTACGATGTCTGGATCGCCCAGCTGGCGAAGCGCAACCGCCTCGTCCGGAGCTGGCTCGGGAAGGAGGAGCGCCGACTCGAGCTGGTCGACCGCACCGTGACGCGCGGGGTGGCCTCCATCGGCAGCGGGGTCACCGGCATCCTCGCCTTCGTCCTCGTCGCCCTCTCGCGGGGGCGGGTGAAGCGGCGCAAGGATCTCGAGGCCTTGCGGCAACGCATCGCCAGCGACCTCCACGACGACATCGGCAGCAACCTCTCCTCCATCGCCCTGCTCGCCGAGCTCGGCAAGACCGAGGTCGACCAGCCGGAGCTCGTCCTGGAGGAGCTGGCCGACATCAAGGCCACCGCCGACAAGACGATCGAGTCGATGCGCGACATCGTCTGGCTGATCCGTCCCGGCGAGGAGACCTGGCAGCAGATGCTGACGCGCTTCCGCGAGACCGCCTCGAAGCTGCTGCGGGCGCACGAATACACCTTCGTGGTCCATGGCGAGTCGCAGGACGACCGGCTCCCGCTCGCGTTCAAGCGCGACCTCTTCCTCATCTACAAGGAGGTCCTCAACAACATCGTCCGGCATGCCGAGGCGACCAGGGTCGAGGTCGAGATCGACTGCAAGCGGACCCGCCTGCAGCTGCGGATTTCCGACAACGGCAAGGGCTTCAACAACCTCGACCAGGAGTTCCGCGAAGGCAATGGCCTGCGCAACCTGCGGATGCGGGCCCAGGCCATCGGCGGCAGCCTCAAGATGCGCAGCGCCATCGGAGAGGGGACGACCGTGCATTTGACCGTGCCCATGCCATGATCGAGTGAGAATTTTCGGATGCAAAGCGACGCATCCCGGTCTAGTAAACCCAAATCGAGATTCTATGAGCGAGGAAGCGCAGAGCGAGGAGACTGGCAACAAGCCGCCGACGAAAGTCTGGATGGTGGAGGACAACGAGACGCTCCGCCGCACCGTGGCCCGCGTCCTCGACCGGCAGAAGGACATGCAGTGCGTCCATCAGTTCGAGCGCTGCGAGGACGCCATCGAGGCCCTCGTGGCGGGCGAGCGGCCCGACGTGATGCTCTTCGACATCGGCCTGCCCGGCATGAGCGGCATCGAGGGCATCCGCCGCATCAAGACGGCCCTGCCCGAGATCGAAATCCTCGTCTTCTCCGTCTTCGACGACAACGAAAAGGTCTTCAACGCGATCTGCGCGGGGGCGTCCGGCTATCTGCTCAAGACCTCGAGCATGGGCGAGATCCCCGACGCCATCCGCGAGATTCTCGGCGGCGGCGCCCCCATCAACGCCCTCATCGCCCGCCGGGTCCTCGACATGTTCAGCGACCTCGCCCCGCAGAGCCGCGACTACGGCCTCACCGAGCGCGAAAAGGAGGTGTTGGAGCAAATGGTCGAAGGGCTGACGAAGAAGGAGATCGCCGACCAGCTCGACCTCAGCTTCCATACCGTCGACAAGCACATCCGCGGCATCTACAGCAAGCTGCACGTCAACACCATGACCGGCGCCGTGGCCAAGGCGCTGAAGGAAGGCCTGCTGCCGAAGAACTAGGGGGCGGGGGCGGGTGCTCCGCAGAGCGGACCTGCCACCGCGGCATTGGCTGCGGTCGGATCTCGTGCGAGCCTTCTTGGCGTCCACGCTGGTGATATTGCTCGACGATGGTCATGGCGTCCGTGCGCAGTCCGGGGTTGCTGATCTCCTCCACCCTAGCCTCGAAGGCCTCCCAGTCACGACCTTGTCCTGGATGTAGCGCAGCACCATCATCAGCTCCCTCGGGATCAGGCACATCAGGGCCTCGTCCCACACCGCCGCGTCGAAGAGCCTTCGAGGAAGGAATGAGCGGGGCCTGTGCGGCTCCGGAGGTGGGTGGCGGGCGCTTGGGAAAGCGCCCGTCCTTGGCGGCCTTCGGTATCGGGACGTCGGAATCGCGGAATTCGTCCGTCGCGCTTCGCAGGATGGATCTGTAGATAAGGTCATCGACCTCGATCCGGCGTCGGAAAGGACGTCCGCCCCGCGCCCGATGGACGCGGCCACAGGCGGGATGGGCGAAGAAGCGGATCTGCCAAGGAAGGGCGCTTTCCCAAGCGCCCACGGAAGTCCGGCCCTTGCCGCGACGCTTGATGCTGAAGCTTGCGCCGTCCGTGTCGGGCGCGCCCGTAGTCGCGAACCTGAGCGCTACGCAGCGTTCCGGCACGAAGCCGATGGACATTGCCTGCGATCTGTCCGCGCCGGGCTTCCCGACGGTGGCGGTGGATCTCGGAGTCTCCAGCGACGGTGGCGCGACTTGGACGGTGCCGGCGGTCTCGGTCAGCGGCGACATCGGGGACGAGGTGCGGACCTGGGCCTCGACGAACGGCTACAGCGACCTTCCCACCGGCGGCGGGAAGGGGACGGACCATCCCGCGCATTCGGTGAGATGGTACGATGTGGTGAAATGGTGCAACGCGCGCAGCGAGAAGGAGGGGTTGACGCCGGTCTGCACGGTGGGGGGAACGTCTACCGGACCGGGAACAGCGCGCCGGAGGTGGATTGGGCTGCGAACGGCTATCGCCTGCCGACGGAGGCGGAATGGGAGAAATCGGCGCGCGCTGCGCGTACCGCAACAGCGACACCCCGGCGGTCACGAACAACTTCCTCGGGTTCCGTACCGCCCGCAGTCCAGTCCCCTGAACGGCAGGCAGCATAGCGGCGACGAACTACCAATGGGTAACGAAGGGAAAAAAGAAAACCGGGGTGAAGGGGCGAAGCCCCTGCGGACGAATTTTTTTGAAGAACCGACGTGCTGGAGATGCCTTTTGAATTCATCCAGATCCCCGCCAATGGCAGGGTGCGGCCAAGGAGGAGCCGGGCAAGCTGCTGCGGGGCGGGCGCATCCGCCGTGGCATGGGCTTCCACGGGGACAAGCCCCGGTCGTCGCGCCAGCGATTTGGTGCGGCGCTGGGCGCCGCTTTGGATCGGACCCGGCAAGGAGATCCAAAGCCTCTCCCCGTCCCTCGCCGCTCCCACGACGCCCGAATCCAAAGCGCCGGGAACCGGCGCAAAAACCTGGCGGTCCGTCGAGCCTCCCGTGGCCTGACCCGTGACCCCTGACTTTCCCACCATGAAAAACGTCATCCTCCCCGCCCTCCTCTGGCTGCTGAGCGTCGCGACCTCCCGGGCCGCCGTCCACTACTTCGAGACCGGCGACGTGACCGTGGACACCCGCAGCGACAACGCCGATCTCGGCGCCCTGACGCTCAGCAGCGGCACCCTGAGCCCGGCCTTCGCCAGCGGCACGACCGCCTACACCCCCAGCGCCTCGATCGCCGCCACGGGCGCGACTCTCGGTGGCAGCGTCGCCTTCTCCCTGGCGGGGCCGCGTATCGTCGCCTTCTCCGCCGCGGGCGGGGCGGCCCTGCGGGCCAGGCTGCGCGACGCCGCCGGAAACGTGGTCGCCGGCTTCGACGGCGACGGCGACTTCGCCTTCGAGAGGCTG
>CAYMMC010000092.1:0-9118 GCA_964391125.1 uncultured Akkermansia sp. | reverse complement strand
GGCTTCTTCTGGGCGCACATGGGCTGGATCTTCTTCAAGCTCTATCCCCGCCCCCTCGCCAACGTCGCCGATCTGAAGAAGGACCCCCTCGTGATGTGGCAGCACCGCCACCACCGCCCCATCGGCATGCTGGTCGGTCTCGGACTCCCCACCCTGCTGGGCTACCTCTACGGCGGCTGGCCCTCCGCGCTCGGGGCCTTCCTCATCGGCGGCATCGCCCGCGTCGTCGCCGTGCAGCATTGCACCTTCTTCATCAACTCCCTCTGCCACACCATCGGCAAGCGCCCCTACGACTCCGGCACCAGCGCCCGCGACAGTTGGCTCATGGCTCTTTTCACCTTCGGCGAAGGCTACCACAACTACCACCACTCCTTCCAGCACGACTACCGCAACGGCGTCAAGCCCTGGCAGTGGGACCCCACCAAGTGGGCCATCTGGGCCCTCTCCAAGCTCGGCCTCGCCAGCGAACTCCGCCGCGTCTCCGAGGAGAAGATCGTCCTCGCCGAACTGCGAGAGATGAAACGGCGCGCCGAAGCCCAGATCGCCAGCAGCACCGGCTGGAAGATCCCCTGCCCCACCCGCGAGGAAGCCTACGCCACCCTCGTCGACCTTTCCCAGCAGCTCGCCGAAGGCTACCAGGAGCTGGAGAAGGCCGTGAGCGAGCACATCAAGATCCCCGGCGCGATGCTCAGCCGCTGGCGCCAGATGAGCGCCGACGTCGGCGAGCAGATCCTTCTCCTCCGCGCCCTGCAGCCCGGCATGGCCTAGAGAAGGCGGATCGCCGCGCAGTTCGAGCGGAGCGCGTTTTGCGATTGCCGGGGCGAAGGAAATCTTCCATCCTCTCCCCATGGCCGAATCCATCCCCCTGAAAACGAACGTCGAGCTCGGCGTCGTCCCCACCCACATCCAATTCGTCGGCGGCCTCGCGCCGGACGCCGCAGGACGCCTCCCCCGGGGCGAGGACGGTCGCCTTCTCGTCGTCGCCGAGATGGAGGCCCTCTCCGCCCTCTCGCCCGCGAAGATCCGGAGCGCCCAGGTCACCGTCTTCCCCGGCGTCCACGAAGGCGACGCCGACGAGCTCGTCCTCGGACTCCGGGACCTCGGCCTGGAGGTCCACCTCATCCTCATGGTCGGCGGCGCCGACCCCATGGATCCCGCCGACGAGGACAAGGTCGTCGCCATGCTCGTCGACGGCATCGAGATCGCCAAACGCCACCGCATCGCGCAAGTCGCCTCCACCTCCATCGAGCAGTGGATGCAGCCCGGCGCCGCGCCGAAGACCGGCGAAGCCTTCGCCGCCGCCGTCGCCCAAAACGTCCGCGTCCACTGCCGCGCCTACCGCGAGGCCGCCATCGAGGGAAGCAGCGTGAAGCATTGGCACATCGAATTCCTCCGCAGGGGCGAGTTCCAGACCTTCAACGACCTCCGCAAGGGCTGGGAGTTCGTCAAGGCCGCCAACGCCGAGCTCGGTCGCAAATTCTTCAAGATCATGGTCGACGCCGCCCACTGCGGCGACTCCGGCCTTTCCCTCGCCGAGAACGAAGCCCTCGTCGCCGAGATCGCCGACGCCGACGAGATGGGCATGTTCCACGCCTCGGCCAAGACGACCCGGGGCTGCCTCGGCACCGACGACGGCTGGATCGGCGCCCTCCTCGCCGCCGCGGCGAGGACCGGCAAGCTCGAGCATGTCTTCGTGGAGATCTTCCACCACGAGGACGCCGCCCTCGAAGGCCTCCGTCGGCTCGACCCCGGCCACGGGCTCGACACCCGCGACGGGCGCAGCTATCGCGAGACCGTGGTCGACGGCCTCGTCGACGTGGCCCGCCGGCTCAACAACCTCGTCGTCCGCGGCCTTCTGAAGAACTGATCTCCTCCACGCGGCGCTTGCTTCCCGAATTGCAAAAGGGTTAATTGGCCACCGAGCCGACGTGGCGGAACGGTAGACGCCGCGGACTTAAAATCCGCTGAGCCTAGCTCGTACGGGTTCGAATCCCGTCGTCGGCACGTATCTGATCGCCAGCGCGCAGAAGGAGCCTCCCCTGGTGGGATGCCCGCACCTTCGTCGCCGCATGACGCATGTCCGCCGCCATATCGTAGAATCCCGCTTGCCAAGCTCCCCCTTACGGGCAAGGAATGTTGCGCATGACCGCATCCGCCCTCCCATCCGACGGGAACCGTTCTCATCGAACCCGGGTCGCCTTGGTGCAGCTCGCCATGCGCCCCTTGTCCGGGGGGGAGGAATTCCGCAGGCAAGCCCGCAGCCACATCGAGGCCCAGGCGGACCATGGAGCGGACTTCGTCTGCTTTCCCGAATACGTGAACGCTCCGCTGATGGCCCCTTGGGAGACCGAGGGCGCCTCCGTCGCGATCCGGCGGCTCGCCGACTCCACCCTCGAGACCCGCGACTTCTTCCTCCACGAGGCGTCCAGGCATCGGATCAACATCGTCACGGGCAGCCTTCCCCTCGTCGAGAACGACAATCTCTACAACGTCGCCTACCTCTGCCGCCGCGACGGCTCCGTCGAGGAGCAACGCAAGATCCACACCACGCCCTGCGAGGAGACGGAATGGCAGATGATCGGAGGAGACGACTTGAACGTCTTCGACACCGACGCGGGGAAAGTCGGCATCCTCGTCTGCTACGACGTCGAGTTCCCCGAACTCGGCCGTCTTCTCGCCGCCCAGGGCGCCCAGATCCTCTTTGTCCCCTTCCGCACCGACACCGCCTCGGGCTACCACCGCGTCCGCTGCTGCGCCCAGGCCCGCGCCATCGAGAACGAATGCTACGTCGCCATCGTCGGCAGCCTCCCCGGAGTCGCGAGCATGGACTTCCCCTACATCCGCTCCGCCGTCTTCTCCCCCAGCGACCACGGTTTTCCCGAAAACGCCGTTGTCGGCGAGACTCCGCCCGGGACCGAGACGACGCTCCTCGCCGATCTCGATCTCAGCGATCTCGAGAACCTGCACCGCCAAGGCAGCGTGACGAACCTGCGCCAGCGACGCACGGACCTCTACCAAGTGGGCTGGACCTGGTGAGACGCCATTTGACCCTGCGGCGTGCGCGGTCTCCGGATCCGATTCCGGGCCCCCCGCCTGATCGGATGGAGGGCATGTGCTGCGACGCTCGAAATAAATCCGGTTTACTTTCCCGGATTCGCGGCCATATTTCGCGCCCTGGGCGTCATCGAACCTGCCGTCGGTCCTTGGTATTCCGCCACTCGGGTGGCGCAAAGGCACGCTCTACCTCTGGGTAACCCGGCAATCCCGCATCCACCATGTCGAAAGCACTCGCTCCGTTTGAAATCCCGGATCGTCTCGTCAAGGACGAGGCCACCGCCACCGAAACCTACGCCAAGTTCGTCGCCGAGCCCTTCGAGGCCGGTTTCGGCCACACCATCGGCAACAGCCTGCGCCGCGTCCTCCTCTCCTCCCTCGAAGGGGCGTCGATCACCTCCGTCCGCATCGCCGGAGCGCAGCACGAGTTCACCTCCCTTCCCGGCGTCGTCGAAGACGTCACCGAGATCATCCTGAACCTGAAGCAGATCCGCTTCCGCCATTTCGACGACCGCGCCCCCGCGACCCTCTCCATCACCGTCGACAAGGCCGGCCCCGTCACCGCCGGCGACATCCAGGAGATCTCCCAATACGAGATCGTCAACAAGGACCAGCACATCTGCACCCTCGACCGCTCCACCAAGTTCAGCCTGGAGATGGAGGTCCGCGTCGGTCGCGGCTTCAACACCTCGGAGGACAACAAGCACCCCGACATGCCCATCGGCGTGATCCCGATCGACTCGATCTTCTCCCCCGTCCGCCGCGTCAAATACGCCGTCGAAAACACCCGGGTGGGCCAGCGCACCGACTACGACAAGCTCATCCTCGAAATCTGGACCGACGGCCGCATCGAGCCCCACGACGCCCTCCTCCAGGCCTCCGCGATCCTCCGCCACCACCTCGACGTCTTCGTCAACTACGACGACAGCGCCATCCTCATCGAGGACCGACCCGAGACCCAGAGCGAGGAGAACGCCGAACTCAAGAAGCTGCTCAACATGAGCGTGAACGAGATCGAGCTCTCCGTCCGCGCCGCGAACTGCCTCAACAACGCGAACATCACCACCGTCGGCCAGCTCGCCATGAAGAGCGAGGCGGAGATGCTCAAGTACCGCAACTTCGGCAAGAAGTCGCTCAACGAGATCAAGGACAAGCTGCACGAGCTGGGCCTCTCGCTGGGCATGCAGATCGACCCGAGCCTGCTGGAGCAATCCTTCACCTCCACCCTCCTCGGAGGCGACCGCTCCCACGAGGGGCCCGGCCTCGCCGCCCTCATCGCCCAGAACCTGAACGACTGATCCGGACGGGGCTCTCCCCGCCCACCTCCACCCTCCACTCTTCACTCCGATGAGACATCGAAGCAAAACCGTCAAACTCCAGCGCGACAAGGCGCATCGCGACGCCCTCCTGAGGAACCTCGCCGCCAGCCTGATCGAGCATCGCCGCATCACCACGACCCTCGCCAAGGCCAAGGCCCTGCGCCCCTTCGCGGAGTCGCTCGTGACCCTCGGCAAGCGCAACGACCTGCACAGCCGCCGACGCGCCATCACCCTGCTCGGCAGCAACCAGCTCGCCCAGCGCAGCGCGAAGACCCTGTTCGAGACGATCGCCCCGGCCAGCGCCAACCGCCAGCGAGGCTACTGCCGCATCATCAAGCTCGGCCAGCGCCAGTCCGACTCCGCCCCCATGGCGATGATCGAGTGGGTCGACGCCCTCGTCACCGCGCCGGAAGGGGAAGCGACCGAGGCCACGGCCTCCTGAGCCTCCGCCTTCCCGACGGCCCCGAAACGCCGCGCCTCTTCCCGGGGCTGCGGCGTTTTCGTTTTTACAAGGCGTGGGAGACTTCCGAGGAGACCGCCTCGAGGTCGTGGCAGGCCCGGATGAAGCCGGCCGCGCTCCACGCTTGATAGACCTTCCCCATGGGGCGTCCGGTGACCCCGTGATGCCATTCGTTGAACTCCCAGGGATGGGTCTGTCCGAGCTGGCAGAGCCGGGCCAGCTTGACGAGTTCCCGCTGGGCCAGGTCCGGCATGCCAAGGCGGTGGATGAAGCGCACCCACATCGATCCGATGAAGGGCCAGATGCCGCCGTTGTGGTAGTGGTTGGGGAGGTTGAGCAGGTTCACCGTGTAGTAGGAGCGCCACTCGGGATCCCCCGCCTGCACCGGCGGGTAGAGGTTCTTCACCGGGGCCGGGTCGTTCACGCCCGTGCCCCAGAGGAAGCGGAAGGTCATCATCGCCCGGTCGTAGTCCAGCAGGCCGGTGAGGTAGGCGAGCAGGTTTCCGCAGACGTCGCAGCGCCAACTGAAGCTGAAGGGCGACACCTGGGCGACGAGGTAGCGCGCGTCCCCGAGCGAGTACTGGGTGTCGGTGAAATTGTATCCTTCGGCGTCCCCCTCCCGGTAGGTGGTGGGCCAGAAGGTCTTGAAGAACTTCCTCCGGACGGACACGGCGTGCCGCCGGTAGTCCTCCGCCTTGTCGTGCTCGCCCAGCCTGTCGGCGAGGCGGGCGTAGCATTCGATGGTGCGGTACCAGAGCACCTCGTCGTAGAGCACGTGGTAGCTGAAGCCGAACAGGTCCGCCCAGTCGCTCGCCTCGGGAATCTCGAGCAGGCCGCAGCTGTTCGAGTCGTGGGCGCCGAGCCAATCCATCGCCCGCTGCAGGCCGCTCGCATGGCGTTCCGCCAGACTCCAGTCGCCGCGGAACTCGCAGAGATGCACCAGTCCGATGATGATCCACATGACGCTGTCGATGCTGGCGATGCCCCCGACCCCGGCGTAGTCGGGCTCGCCGGTCTCGATCCTGACGTTGGCGGGGATCTGCCCCGTCGGGCTCTGCTTCGAAAGCAAGGTCTCGAAGGTCTGGGTCTGTGCCTGGCGAATGTCCTCGTCCTCCAGATCGAGCGTCCACAGCGCGGTGATGGCGCCGTCGCGCGCCCAGACGGAGCGATAGTTCACGTCGGTGCCGTAGACGGCGTTGTCGGCGAGGGAACAGGCGCTGAAGCCCCTTGGCGTGATGTTTTTGCGGACGGTGTCGATGGCCCGGAGGTAGCCCTCCGCCAGCAGCTCCCGCTCCTCGTCGCTCAGCGAGCAATAGTCCTCCGGACGGAATAGAATCTTCGGCATGGCGGCGTCAAGGTCCACCGGCGGGGCCGGAAAATCAAAGATCGAGTTCCGCCGCGTCCTCGGGATCCCCGTAGGTGCCCCGGTAGCGCTCGAAGACCGCGAGGGTGCGGCGGGCGATGCCGGTCCAGCCGAACTGCCGCCTCGCGAAGCGGGCGCCCTCCAGGGAGAGCCGCTCGCGCAGGGCGGGATAGCGCAGGGGCATCGCCAGCATCACGGCGAACTCCTCCGGCTGCTTCGGATCGGCGTAGAGCGCGTGCAGTCCGAAATCGATCGCCTCGTGGAGCCCTCCATGCACCGTCGCCACGGTCGGAGTCCCGCACGCCATCGCCTCGATCGCCGTCATGCCGAAAGGCTCGTACCTCGAGGAGAGCGCGAAGACGCCCGCCGCCCGGTAGTAGTCCGCCATCTCCTCGTCCGCCACGTAGCCGTGCCAGCGGATCTGCCGGGCGACCCCCAGCTCGGCGCCCAGCCGCTTCCATTCCTCGACGCGCTCCCGGTCGCGCTTCTCCGACCCCGCCCCCACCGCGAGCTGCAGCCGGGCGCGGGGAACGAGCCGGCGCAGCGCCGGAAGGGCCTCCACGAGCAAGTCGATCCCCTTGTTGCTGGCGGCGCGCCCCACGCAATAGACGTCGTTGGCCGAAAATCCGATGCGCTCCCGGATCTCCTCGATCCGCTGGGGCGGCGCAGGCGCGAAGCGCTGCTCGTCGATCCCGGGCGGGATCATCGTGACATGGTCGCGGGGGATGCCGTAGTCCTTCCCCAGAATGTCCACCTGCTGCACCGTCGTGGCGATGACGTGGTCGCAGTTGCGGTAGACGAGAAACTCCTTTTCGATCCGGTCCTCGAACCGGTAGACTCGCTCCGCGTCCCGGCGGGACCCCTTCATTCCCTTGCGCTTCCACGCTCCCAGAGAATGGGGCGTGTGGATGTGGGGGATGCGGAGCTCCTCGGCGATGCGCTGCCCGGCCCAGCCCGCGTCCCAATAATGGCTGTTCACCACGTCGTAGCGCAACTTCCGCCGATGCACCTCGGACAGGAAGTTGCTCACGAAGTCGTCGAGATGCTCGTGCATGTCCTCCTTCCGGATGAAGTCCTTGCCGCCGAAAGGAATGCGCCAGACCCGCAAGTTCGCGTTGATGCGCTCGATCTCGGGTTGCTTCTCGAAGCGACGCGTCACCAAGTCGACCTTGTGGCCGAGCCGGGCGAAGCGCTTGGCCAGTTCCAGAACGAAGACCACCTGTCCGCCAGTGTCCGGCTTGCCTAGCTCCGGCTCGGCGCCCACGTAGCCGTGGATCGACAGCATGAGGATGCTTCCATTGGGTTGGTTTCTTTTGCTAGCTTTCATATTCTCAGGCCGGATCGAGCGCCCCCCAGTGGAGGAGCCCTTCCGACAGGCCCGCCGCCCGAGGGGCGCGGGCAAAATACGTTCGGACGGGGTCGGCGGCCTCGATCAGCTCCCGGCGCGCGTTCCCCACGGCCACCGCCATCGCCGCCACCTCGAACATGGAGAGGTCGTTGCCCGAGTCACCCGCCACGATCAAGCGCTCCCTCGGCACCCCCAGCCTGTCGGCCACGTAGAGGGTCGCCTCTCCCTTTCCGGCGGAGGCCGGGACGACGTCGAAGTCGCTCTCGCCCGAGAGGATGGTGCGCACCCCCGGCGCCCGCTCCAGCAGTCCGGCTTCGACCTCCCGCCATCGCTGCCGCGGCACCGCGAAGCTGGCCTTGTAGGGGGCCTGCATCTCCGCCGCGTGCGGGATTCCGCCCGCCGCCGTCACCGTCTCGACCACGAGATCGCGATCCCAGCCCCCGAAGCGACGCCGCCATTCCGCGCGATCCTCCCCCCCCAGCATCACCTCCGTGCCCAAGGCCGTGATCAATCCTCGGATCTCCAGCTCCTCGGGAAAGCCCTCCAATGTTCTCTGGACGCTGGCCCGGGGCCGGCTCGAATTGAGAACCAGCAGCACCGACCGGCACCGCTTTGCGAAATCCCGCAGCGCCCCGCGGTCACCGTCGAGCGTATCGTCGACATCGGTGACGAGCAGCCATTTCGCTGATTCCGGGACCATCATCCTATCGCCTTCTTCGCCGCGATCGATGCATCTGGGTCGTTCGAAGATTCGGGGATCGCGCAGGCCAGCCCCACCCTAGCACGGTCTCGCCAGCCGCGCGAACCAAGAACTCGATAAATTGCAGGCCCGAAGCCTGGCGAATCCGGGAACGCCGCCGCAACCCTCGCGGAGCGTCGCAAGGGCGCACGGGAGTCTTCCCTTCCGAAACTCCAACGCTCCCGCCAGCGCTGCCGTCCCTACTGTTCCAACGCCTTCTCCTCGGCTTCCAAATCCTCCTTCAACCGCTCCAGATCCTCGGCGGCGCGACGGACCTCGGCTTCGGCGTCGAAAGTCTGCATGTGGCCCTTGCGCCAGATGAAATAGCCGCAGATCAGCCCCGCCAAGGCGAAGGCGAGGGCGGAAACGACATAGTACCAGCCTTCCGCCTCCGGAAATCCTCCGAATTCGGGGAGGGAGGGGAGCGGCGTGGAGGCGCTCATCAATTGACCGTCTCGGCGACGGCGACGGGACTCACGATCATCTCGACGCGACGGGCCTTCCAGTCGGAGAAGCGCCGGTCCTGTCCGGATGCCCGCACTTTCACCACGGAGAGGGAGACCCCCCGCTCGACGAGGCGCTCCCGCACCGCGTCGGCGCGGCGGGCGCTGATCGACTCGTTGAAATCCGGGGTGCCCTCGGCGCCGGCGTAGCCGACCACGGTGACCTCGACCCTCCTTCCGTAGCGGCGGATCGACTTGGCGGCGCGGTCGATCTTTTCGATCTCGGCCCGGCTGAGGGCGGCGGCGGCGGCGTTGAAATAGACGACGAGATCCTCCGCGCCGCCGTTCCACGCCGCAGCGACCGGCTCGGGAAGTGGCTCGGGAAGTGGCTC